>JBAXAT010000001.1:0-25500 GCA_037142335.1 Verrucomicrobiota bacterium
TCTCCGATCATGATCACGTCGGGATCACTCCGCAGAAATGACCGTAGGGCACGGTCAAAGGTCAGGCCAAAATTCAGATTAATTTGCATTTGTGTCATGCCCGGCAATAAGTATTTCACTGGATCTTCGACGCTCATGACTTTTACGCCGGGCTTGATCACTTCCTGTAAACAGGCGTAGAGCGTGGTTGTCTTGCCGGAGCCAGTCGGACCAGTACAGAATACAATACCACTCGGTGACTGTAGATGTCGCCGCAGTATTGCCCGGTGCTGCGGCGAATACGGCAACTGGTCAAGTTTACGTTGGACTTCCCCCTGCCGCAAGAAGCGGGTCGTCAGGTTTTCCCCAAGGACGGTGGGGATGATGCAAACTCGCAGATCTAGCCGGGAGGCGTCCAAATCTAGTTCGATGCGGCCGTCTTGCGGTACATCCTTTATGTTCACATCGCAGTGCCCCATTCGTTTCCACTGCTCGATGATCGCCGGCAATAACCGCACATCGCAAGTCACTGCCGTGTGTAACACCCCGTCCACTCGGTACCGCAGGTGGAGTTGGGAGACGCGTCCGTCGGTTTGCGATTCGAGATGAAAATCACTGGCGTGCATCGCCAAGCCGAGCCGAATCATCAGATTGATTACCTTGGCCACCGGCTCGCCGGTATCCGCCAAGTTCTGTTTGCCGCCAACCGCCGTCAGCTTGGCGTTGAGTGCCGCGATTAATGGCTGAATATCGGCCACCAGTTCGATGCGCGGCTGCTGGCCTTTTATGAAGCGCTCCACGTCAGCGCGGTAAAACCGCCATTGACGGCCGGCCTTCATGCCCTTGATCTTCCCAGCCCGCAGCCAACGATAAAATGTTGGTCGGGTGGTCTTCAGCAGCGCGATCGCCTGCTCCATGTCGAGGAGTTCATCCGTCGTGGTTGACGGCTGCAGTGTTGCGGGAGTTTTTTGTTGTTTCATGACCATTGTTCCTTTCGATGGTCATAACGTATCATAGGGTTTATGATACGCAACAATAACTTTGAATTGTTACCTTAATCCCTTATAAACATTGGCGGTTTTGAATGAAATAGTTATTACCAGCCGTAATACCGCATCAAATTAAACCGAGTTCTTTCAAACTCACAAAATCCTGGTCGCGCCCTGTCACCCGTTGTCCCAAGATGATGTGGTCGTGGACGGCAATTCCGAGCAGTTCCCCGGCCTTGACCAGCCGCCGCGTGATCGCGATGTCTTCGCTGCTCGGCGTCGGATCGCCGCTCGGATGATTATGGACCAGAATCATGCTGGCGGCGGATGCGGAAACCGCATCTTTGAAAACCTCACGAGGTTCAACGATGCTCGCGTTTAGAGAACCACGCGAAATCGGACAACTTTTGAGGAGTGCGTTTTTTGTGCTTAGCAGCAGGACGTGGAATTCTTCCCGGTCGAGCAACCGAAAATCTTCCCGGACACATGCTGCGGCTTCCGCCGGCGTGCTAATAATGCACAGTGCCGACCTGGAATGTTCCGCTAGCCGGCGTGCTAGTTCGAATGCCGCTTTCAACTGAATTGCCTTCGTCTCACCGACACCTTTGGTTTTCGCGATAGTCTCAAGTGGCGCGCCGGCAAGTTTATCGAGTGTGCCGAATTGCCGGATCAGCTCCTGCGCCAACTGCACTGCGGATATACCTTTAGTGCCAGTGCGCAGCAGAATTGCCACCAACTCCGCCTCAGTCAACGCCCCAGGTCCGCGCTTCTTGAGCCGTTCGCGCGGCCGTTCACCTTCCGGCATCTCGCGAATGAGATAAGTGGTCACTCTTCCTTCACAACATACGGTTTTAACTCGCCGGCCAGCACGCGCGGAATTTGCGCGCGGAGAATGACCTTGCCGTCTTCGTGTTCGCGCGCCGTGACGTAACCAGCCCGGTACACCAGCGCAATCGCCTGTTGCCGATCCGCTGGAATTGCCAGCGTGACGCTGACGCGCCGGTCGCTGAGCCGCAGTGCAATTTCTTCCTGTAACACATCGAGATTTGTTCCGCACTTCGCCGAAATTGCAACACTACCGGGATGCTCACGCTGCAATCGCTCCAATACCGACCGGTCTTCGCAAATCCGATCAATCTTGTTCAGTGCTACCACGACCGGCTTCGTGCCGGCATCAAGCTCATCAAGCACGACCGCGACCGCAGCGATTTGCTCGTGCACTTGCGGGTGTGTCACGTCCACGACGTGCAACAGCAAATCCGCCTCGGTGGTTTCTTCGAGCGTCGCCTTGAAGGATTCGACCAGATGATGCGGCAGCTTGCGCAAAAAGCCGACAGTGTCGCTCAGTAAAATGTTCTGATTGTTCGGTAACCGATGCTTGCGCGTCGTCGGATCGAGCGTCGCGAACAACTTATCTTCCGCGAGCACACCGGCATCGGTCAACTTATTCATTAACGTGCTCTTGCCGGAGTTCGTGTAGCCAATAATTGAGACGCGCGGCCAGTGCAGTTTCTCGCGGCCACTACGTTCGATGCGCCGGTTTTTACGGACTTCTTCGAGTTGCCGCTGCAACCGCGTAATTTTTTCCTGCACCCGCCGCCGATCGACTTCGAGTTGCGTTTCTCCCGGTCCCCGGCAACCGACACCGCCGCGCTGCCGGGACAAGTGCGTCCACATACCAGTAAGACGCGGCAACATGTAATAGAGTTGGGCGAGTTCGACTTGAATCTTGCCTTCGCGAGTCCGAGCGCGCTGCGCAAAAATATCGAGAATGAGTTCCGTCCGGTCGATTACCTTTACGGTTGGGCCAAAAATTTCGCAGAGGTTGCGACCTTGCGCCGGCGACAGGTCATCGTCGAAAATCACGGTATTGGCGGCCAGCGCCTGACAACGGTCGGCGATTTCGGTGGCTTTGCCTTTGCCGACGAAAGTCGGCGCGCTGGGCGCATCGCGTTTCTGGGTGAGCAATTCGAGAACACCCACGCCAGCGGATTCCGCGAGTTCCCGGAGTTCGGCAAGCGAATCTTGGGCCGCCCACCGGTCCTGGCCGGGCCGTTCCAAACCGATGAGCAATGCCGCCTCGGGTGGCGGCGCTTGCGTGTCGTACATCTTCAGCGCGATGGTAATTTCTCCAAAATTTTTGCCGCCGTAATTGCCGGCGGTTCGTCCGCCGCGACTGGAATCCACACTAAACCCGGCTCCCGGCGAAACCAAGTCAATTGTCGCCGCGCCAACTGACGGGTGCGCGTTTTAATGAGCGTGACCACCGCCGGTAGCGTCAGTTCGCCGGCGAGATGCGCGGCTAGCTCCCGGTAGCCAGCAGCTTGCATGGCAATTAGATTTTGTGCCAACCCATGCGCGAGAAGTTGCCGGACTTCGCCCACCCAACCGGCCGCGATTTGCTCATCAATCCGGCGCTCAATCCGCGCGAACAAATCTTTCCGGTCGCGTTCCAATCCGAAAATGAAATCAGTGGGCCGACTGGTTTGTGTTTGGAATTGGCGAATGGATTGACCGGTGGCGTGAAACACCTCAAGCGCACGGATGAGCCGGCGCGGATTGTGCCGGTCAATAGTGGTGGCGGCTTGCGGATCTAATTGCTGGAGTTCGGCAAAAAGTTGTTCAACTGGTAAGGCCTCGAGACGGACGCGCAACACGGCATTGCGGCCTGGGCCGGTGAACAATCCTTGCCGGAGCGAACGCACATACATGCCGGTGCCCCCGACAACTAAAGCGCGAGTCAGATGCGGACTGGCGAGTTTGACGAACTGTTTTACGTCGAATGGTTCGTTGATATCGCAAACATCGAGGAGGAGGTGTGGGATCTGCCGGCGCTCGGCGGCTGTTGGTTTGGCGGTGCCGATGTCCATGCCGCGGTAGACCTGCATCGAGTCGGCGGAAACAATTTCCGCGCCGAGCCGGTCAGCAAGTTCGAGCGCGATGGCGCTTTTGCCGGAAGCGGTTGGTCCAACGAGAAAAACCGGGAACATACTGTGTACGATAAAATAAAACTAATACGCTGGCGACGTAAATCAGTATTGAACGCCTGCAGTGGTCCGGCTAGAATACCGGCGTGAGCGAATCAATTCTTTCCAAAGCCATCACCGAATCGTGCGCCGCAATGAAATCTCTAGCAGCACAGCAAGCAATGTTCGACCGGTTTGCTGTTGCCACTGTTAAATGTCTCCGCGCCGGCAACAAGGTCCTCACCTGCGGGAATGGCGGTAGTGCGGCTGACGCGATGCATATGGCCGAAGAATTCATCGCGAGGTACCGAAGCAACCGTCGTTCGCTACCGGCAGTTTGCCTGAATGCGGATCCAACGGTGATTACCTGCATCGCCAACGATTTTGGATACGACGATATTTTCTCTCGGCAAGTCGAAGGCCTCGGCGTGCGCGATGACGTGTTAGTCTGCTTCACGACTTCCGGCAATTCCGCGAATTGCCTGCGCGCGCTCACTGTCGCCAAGTCGCGCGGGTTAATCACCGTCGCGCTGCTCGGAAAAGACGGCGGCAAAGCGAAAGGCATGGCGGATTTTGAATTTATCATCGGCAACTCGGACACGGCGCGGATTCAAGAAGCGCACACGTTAATCCTCCATGCATTACTTGAAGTAGTGGAGCGTGAGTTCCCGGCCTAGCGATTCTCTGCTTGGCGCCGGTCAATCGGCAGCCACGCCAAAACTTGTCCGCTAATCTGCTGCAATGCTTGACCGACATGTCCACCATGCCGGCGCGAAAGCTTGTTAATGAGCAATAACGGCAACAGCATGAGCCCAACCCGCGCTAGAAAGACCAATCGTGTTGCATCAAGGATGAGTGGACCGATCTGGAACTGCAACCCGGTAAATATTTGAAGAATCCTCGCGCCGGCAAACGGCGCCAGTCCGGCTGCCACAGTATTACACACAAACGCGATATTCATGTACGCGCTCCGGCACGACTCGCCAGCGCTACCAAGCATCATGTCGGTAATGCCCACACCAATTCCCGCCGTGAGCACACCTTGGAGTACAAAATAAACCACCAGCAGTGTTGACCACGAGGCTCGGTCGCGCGCTACCAGCAACCAGAGCAGATTCACCAGTGCCAGCGGTGGCAGCAGGAGCGCAAACAACGTGCGTGCGCCAAAACGATCTACGAAGTTCCCCCAAAACCGTAATGTCAATGCGGCTCCCAATGCCGCCAGCGTATCCATCCACACTACGAAACCATCACCCACGCCAAGTGTGGATTTCAAGCAGCGGATTGTAATTGGACCGACGCAGGCGGCAGCGAAGCTAAACATAACTCCGAAAATTAGAAAGTTAGCGAAAACCCGGTTTCGAAATGGAACCGCCAGCCGCTGAATAAATGGTTCCTGGTCGACAATTTGACGCACCGGTGCTTCCGGAATCGCCATCAGCGCCAGATTACCGGCGATACTCGCTAACACAGCTACCACCAGCAGGACTTGGAAGCGCCACAACTCAGGCGTATTACCGAGGAAAAGACCGCCCAGTGCCGTCGCGATGATCAGTACCGTCTGCCACTTGGTTCGCAATGTTCCAAAAAACTGACCACGGGTTTCATCCGGCACGTTATCGTCGAGGATTGGGAACCAGCCGGGAAAACCGAGCGCCCGCAAGGCCGCATAACATCCCAGCAAGATCGCCGTGATCCGCACCGCGCCCGCCGCACTACAAATGGACCGCGTCCACGGGATGAAAATCATCAACACGAGCAATACTGTCGAACACCAGTAAAACGGCACCAAAATGCGCTTCTTGCCGACCACATCCACCACCGGACTCATGAGCGCGGTGAGGATTGCGGCCAGCGGCGTCAGCGCAAAAAAGAACGCCAGTACCGTATTACTGGCCAATGGATCGAGTCGTAGAATAAAAAGTGCAATGACCCGCTCGTTGACGGCCAGCCAAAATACGATCGACAAACACGAATAAAGAATCGCCTGGCGCCGACCAACTCGCATCTGCTCAGCCGTGAGTGCAGTCGGTTCAGGTCTAATCGTGAATTTAGGGCGCATATTCCCGGTCAGTGTAGTGAACCGCGCCGCCAGTTTGTTCTTTAGACATATGCAGGCTAGGAAAGCACAACCAGAGTGCAGTTACTTTACTCGCTCGGCGTGGCTCTTAACATATGCCACCGCCTGCGTCATGTCTCGATCCGAGATCAAGTGCGACGGGTACTTTCGTTGATACTTGCTGATCAGTTCCACAAGATTGACTTCGTTGGAATTAATCCCCACCGTGGGATCATCTTTGTACGTTTGCAAAAGGGTGCACAAATCCATGTCGAGGTCGCTTTCCAAACCGGCAATTGCTTGATCGATTTTCCCGTTTTGGAGTTCTCCCAGCAACATCAGCGTGCGACCGGCGTTATTGTAAGCGTGGGCGTTCCAACAGCTCAACGATTGCGACTTGAGTTCGGCCACATGCCGCTTCTGTGTGTTATGGCGGTCAATTATTGATCCCCAGAGCAGCACCTGAACGCAGATGAACAGGAAAAGTGTCTTTTTGTTCATTTTGCGACGGTCTTACAACTTCACCCAGCGGTGCGTTTTCGCGGACTTCTCGACGGCGGCGAGGACAATCTGGTTCGCCAAGCCTTCGGCGAAGTCGGGCTTGACCGGCTTCTTGTCTGCGGCGGCGTTGACGAAGTCGGCAATCGTGTGCACGAAGGTGTGTTCGTAGCCGATGATGTGGCCGGGCGGCCACCACGCATTGATATATGGATGGACGCCGCCGCCTTCGGTGACGAGGATGTCGCGGAAGCCTTTGCGGTCGGCCGGGTCGGCATCGTTGTAATACTGCAGCCGGTTCAGGTCTTCCAAATCGAAGAGAAGCGAGCCTTTGCTGCCGTTGATTTCAATTTGGATGCCGTTTTTACGGCCGAGGGCGAAACGGGTGGCTTCGAGGTTGGCGAGCGCGCCGTTTTTGAAGCGGCCGATGAACGACACGGCATCGTCCACGGTGACTTTACCCAGTTTCTTGGAGCCGGTGGCGCTGAGGCCGCCTTGCGCGGCGGGCAGGGGTCGCTCTTTGATGAAGGTCTCCATCTGGCCGCAGACTTCGGCAAATTCGCCGATGAGGAACCGGCCGATGTCAATGATGTGGGCGTTGATGTCGCCGTGGGCGCCGCTGCCGGCAATCTTGCTCTGGAGCCGCCAGACGAGCGGGAAGCTCGGGTCCACAATCCAGTCCTGCGCATAGCGCGCCCGGTAATGGTAAATCTGGCCGAGGTCGCCGGCGCTGATTATCTTCTGGGCGAGGACGAGCGCGGGAATCCGCCGGTAATTGTGGCAAATCATGTTTGTGATGCCAGCTCTTTTGACGACGGCCACCATTTCCCGGGCTTCCGCTACATCCAGCGCCAACGGTTTCTCGCAGAGGATTGCCTTGCCGGCCTTGGCGGCAGCGATGGCGATTTCGGCGTGCGTGTCGTTGGGTGTGGTGATGTCCACGATGTCAATCGTTGGGTCGTTGACGACATCGCGCCAATCGGTGACGAATTGATCCCAGCCCCACCGGTGCGCGGCTTCGGCGACGCCGGCCCGGTCGCGGCCGCAGATGACTTTCATCACTGGACGGGCTTTGAGGTCGAAGAATTTGTCGGCCTTGAGCCACGCGTTTGAGTGAGCGCGGCCCATGAATTTATAACCGACCATTCCAACGTTCAACGTCTTTGGCATGTTGTCCTCTGTGGAAAAAAGTTGCGATTTGACTGGGAATCTTATACCGGAGAGGTGCAAGTTGTGCCACAAGAAAAAGGAAAATGCCATGCCCAACAAACATGTGAAATTATTTATCCCCGGCCCGGTCGAGGTCAGCCCGGAAACCTTTGCCGCAATGAGCCAGCCGATGATGGGCCATCGCGGCACCGGCTTCCAAGACCTTTACGCTGCCATTCAACCAAAAATCCAAACTCTTCTGAATACGAAGAATCCAGTATTTCTTTCCACCTCTTCGGCGTGGGGTGTGATGGAAGCCGCCGTTCGCAATCTGACCGGTAAGAAAGTCTTGAACTGCTGCTGTGGCGCATTCTCGGACAAATGGCTCGATGTTTCGAAGCGTTGCGGCAAAGACGCCGAAGCGCTCAAGGTTGAATGGGGTCAGCCGATTTTGCCGGAGCAGATTGACGCCAAACTCAAGACCGGCCAGTTCGACGCACTCACGCTCATTCACAATGAGACTTCCACCGGCTTGATGAATCCGCTCGCCGAAATTTCAGCGGTGATGAGGAAATATCCGAACGTGATGTTCATCGTGGACGCCGTAAGTTCGATGACCGGCGTAAAAATTGATACCGACGCGCTCAGTATTGATGTGTTGCTGGCCGGCGTACAGAAGGCGTGGGCGTTGCCGCCGGGGCTGGCGGTGTTCGCCGTCAGTGAGCGGGCATTGAAGAAAGCTGAGACCATCCCTGGGCGCGGCTATTACTTCGACTTCCTAGAATTTAAGGCAAATCACGATAAGAACATGACTCCGAGCACGCCGAGTATTCCGCACATCTACGGCTTGAAGTTCAAGCTCGACCAGATCGAGAAAGAAGGTCTCGACAACCGGTACGCCCGGCACTTGAAGATGGCCGGCATGGTGCACGATTGGGTGAAGACGCGCGGCTTCGAGATGTTCCCGAAAGCCGGTTACGAATCCGTCACGCTCTCCTGCGTTAAAAATAATAAAAACATCGACGTCGCCAAACTCCAAAAAGCCTTGAAGGACAAATACCGGGTGCTGATTGACGGCGGTTACGGCCAAATCAAAGGCAAGAGTTTCCGCATCGGCCACATGGGCGACGAAACACCTGCCACAGTCGCCGAATTGCTCGGTTGGCTCGACGATTGTCTGAAGACGCTCTAAGCCGTGCCAGAAATCGCATACGTCAACGGAGAGTTTCTCCCGCTCGAACGCGCCATGGTTCACGTTGAGGACCGTGGCTACCAGTTCGCTGATGCGGTGTATGAGTTTGTGCGAACCTATAGTGGCCGGCCGTTCGCCGTTACCGAACATTTGCACCGGCTCTTTTTTAGCCTCGATGCCATCGGGCTGAAACACAACTTTACATTGGCCGGGTTGGAAGCGATCATCCAAGAAGCCGTTCGCCGTGCCGCTTTTCCGGAAGCGGCAATTTATCTGCAAGTGTCGCGCGGCCAAGCCAAACGCCATCGCGGCATTCCGGCTAATTACGAACCGACGCTGGTGATTACCGTCCGGCAGCTTGTCAGCACTGCAAACCTTTGCGAAACCGGCATCAAGCTCATTACTGTGCTCGACCAACGTTGGTCGCGGTGCGATATCAAAGCCGTCGGACTGCTCGCCAATGTTCTCGCCTACCAAGCCGCACAACAAGCCGGCGCTAGCGACGCCATTTTCTGCGAAGCCGATGACACTGTTAACGAAGCGACTGCCGGTAACATCTTCATTGTCACCACTGCCGGCGAGTTTGTCACGCCGCCAAAGAGTCACCGACTGTTGGCCGGCGTGACTCGCGACAAATTGCTTCAAGCCGCCGGCAGCGCCGGCATTCCAACCGCTGAACGGCGCATTACTAAAACCGAACTATTGTCCGCCGCCGAAGTCATTCTCTCCAGCAGCACTGCCGAAGTCGTGCCGGTAGTTATGGTGGACAGCCAACCAATCGGTACCGGTAAGCCAGGTCTGGCAGCGCGGAAAGTCTACGCTGAGTTTCTCCGGCGGTTGCCTTGACATTGGCGGTAAGCCTGATAGGATGAACACTTCTTAACATGAAACGTACCTATCAACCATCAAAACGCCGCCGGAAACGCCGTTGCGGATTTCTGAAACGTTCTAGCACTCGCGGCGGTCGTGCCGTGCTTGCCAACCGTCGCCGTGTTGGCCGCAAAAAGCTAACCCAGGTCTGAGTTGTTGCACCGGAGGTTCGGTTGCATGGAAGTCAGTCATTTCCGAAACAGCAGCACCTGCTGCGTCCCAGCCAATTTCAGCGGGTGTACGACAACGGGCGCCGGTATCACGGCAGCTTGGCCGTCGTCCACGTGCTCGCGGTCCCGGACCAGCCGCGCGTGGTTGGAATTGTGACCAGCCGCAAGGTTGGTAATGCTGTGGCCCGCAACCGTGCCCGGCGTCTTCTCCGCGAAGCTTACCGGCTGAACCAGCACCAACTCCAAGATCACTTCCAAATCGTTATGGTCGCCCGCAATTTAATCAACGGCAAAAAACGTCAAGATGTCGAAGTCTGCCTGCTCGATTTATTCCGGTCGGCCGGCTTGCTGTGTGCTGCGTGATGAAACGCACTTTGCTTTGGCTGATTCAAGCATACCGGTCGCTTGCGCCGGTGCGCGCTCTTTTGCCGGTCGCCTGCGACTGTCGATATTTCCCAAGCTGCTCCTGCTACACCAGCGAAGCGATTAACCGGCATGGTGTCGCACGCGGTAGTTGGCTGGCGGCCCGGCGCTTAGCGCGGTGTCATCCATTCCATGCCGGCGGTTACGATCCAGTCCCATGAATAAACAAACCTTTCCCATTGTAATTGCGTGCCTCGTGGCGTTGTTCGGTGTGCAGTACGCCGTCAATAAAATTTACCCACCGATTCCGCGCAAGGCAGCACGACCGATCCCTGCGGCACCGGTATTTACGACCAACGTCGTGGAGACGATTCAAACAGCGCAGGCACCTGTGCCGGTAGCGACTGGGACGCGACCGGCCGAGCGAGTTGTCACACTGAGCAACGATTGTGTGCGTGTCGAAGTAACCAGTTGGGGTGGTGGCATCAAGTCTGTGGAGTTGCTAAAATACAAAGCGACGCTGTCCGGACCGGCGTTGACATTACCGGGTGACGACGTATTTGCGATTGAGCAGACTGATGCGCGGACGGTTGTGCTCCGTGGTGGCGGCGTTATGAGGACGTTAACGCTTGGCGCAGATTACCGGCTGACAGGCAAGTTCGTGGTGCCGGCTGGGATGACCAACCTGTTCATCACTGTTGGTACGGCAGCACCAAACGCCGCAAAGGAGGAGGCAAGTTATCTGAACGTAGATTGGCAAGGCGGCCCGAAATTCTCTAACCGTGACGTTAGCAAGGTCATTAAGCGGACGAAGACCGGCGAGAATCGGGAATTCATCCACGCCCAGTGGGTCGGAGTGAAGAACCAGTTTTTCACGACGATTCTGTCGTCGTCGAATTACATCGCCAGCGTAACGTATGCACCGGTCGGCTTGCCGCAGTGGAAAGACCAACCTAAGAGTGAAAATACGAACGGTGTGACCGCATTCGCCGAGGTGCCGGTAACCGGCACAATGTGCGAGTTTAGCTACTATGCTGGGCCAAAGGAATACGACCGGTTGCAATCGCTTGGCCAGAATCAGGAAGAAGCGATGGATTTTGGCTCGTGGATGGACGCCTACTCTGGCTTTTTCGGCTGGTTACTATTGCGGAGCCTGAATTTCTTCCACGCGCTAATTCCGAGCTACGCCATTGCAATTCTCCTCGTGACTGCGGCGCTGAAGCTTGCTTTCTGGCCGATTCAAGCAAAGAGCATTCAGTCGATGAAAGCGATGCAGAAGTTTCAGCCGCAAGTCCAGAAACTCAAAGACAAGTTCAAGGATGATCCGGCGCGTCTTAACCAAGAGACGATGCGGCTTTACAAGGAGCACAAGATCAATCCTTTCTCCGGCTGCCTGCCGATGTTGGTACAGATGCCGGTGTTGATCGCATTTTACAAAGTGCTTGGTGGTAATGTCGCCTTGCGCGGCGAATCATTCCTGTGGATTAAAGACCTCGCCCAGCCGGACACCATCTACACGCTGCCGTTCGCGTTGCCATTGCTCGGGCTTCTCCCTATCAATCCATTGCCGATTCTGATGGTTGGCTCGATGATCTGGCAGCAAAAAATCACCCCACAAACCGGTGACCCGCAGCAGGCGAAGCTGATGATGTTCATGCCGCTAATCATGTTGATGTTTTTCTACAATGTGGCCTCAGGTCTGACGTTATACTGGACGTTGCAACAATTCCTTTCCATCCTCCAGCAATGGCTAAGTCTCCGGAAAGATCACCAACTCGCGCCAGTCGTCGTGAAGTCAAAATGAACACCGATTCTCAAACCGCAGTGCCACTCGATCCAAAAATCGTCGTCGAAACCATTCTCGCCGGCCTCGCCATCTCCGGCGCTGTCGAACAATCAGTGATTGATGGCGCGCCGTTCCTACGGATTACTACTGCCGACCCTAGTCAGCTGATTGGCAAACGCGGCCAGACGCTGTACCAACTCCAATTTCTCGTCAACCGCATTCTCCAACGCCACGACCTCAAAGCGCCGCGTGTCACCATTGACTGTGAGAATTACCGGGAACAACAAAACGACGGGGTTCTCCGTCAGGCCACCGATGCCGCCGACCAAGTCCGCCGCTGGGGTGAAGCCGTGACCCTCGGCCCGTTGGTCATGTTTGACCGGCGCATCATCCAGCAACATTTCAACTCCGATCGGGAAATCGAAGCCGTTAGCGAAACCGGTGACGAAGCCGGTAAGAAGAAAATAATGATCCGCGTCCGGCAAGCTCCGTTGCCCGCGCCCGCCCACTAGAATCGACCGTTTTCAGCCCGGGAACACGACCGGCTGCCATTCTTGCTGCCGGTGAAAGTTACAAACGGAATGCGGCGACGTGGATGACAAAACCGGTGCTGATTTACCACGCGTGTGGTCATACCGACAGAACGAGCATAACCATCTAGAGCCCGGTTGCATCGCGCCATTCTCAACCACCATTGCAAACGGGATGGTCGCACTCACAAACCACTTCTGCGCGGCGGTATCCGCGCGCACAGCGCTAGCAATGCGCGTTTTCCAGATTTTGTGGGCTGCTAGTCGTTCGTCGAGCGTGCCGGTGGGGGGAAGCTGGCGGATTTTCTGAGCGTCAGCAAAACGCAACTGGAATAGTTGATTGCTCGGCGTGATGTGAAACTCGAAATATGGCTCCTGCGCTTCTGGTCGCAAGAAAATCTCAAACACATCGCCATTGTTGAATGCCGCCTGATTAAACTCGGTGACCGGATTAAAAATATCACGGTCCGGTAACTCTGCCTCGACGACCAACGCGTCACGGTTCCAACCGACGCGGACACGCGCCGGCAATAAATCGGCTTCCGGTTCCGATCGCCACGCTTGGTGCATCATCCAATCCGCGACAAAATTAGTTTTCATGGTTAATCCTTTAACTGTAACGCCGCTTGCTCAAACGCTTGCCGGCACTTGACGCCGTCATCCCACGGGCCAGTGTGTTGCACTAGAAAAACAGTGATTAAACCAGCTTGCCAGTGAATGGTAAAATTGGTCGCGAGCGCGCCACCGTGGCCACTCCAGCCCTCACCGGCTTGCCAGCCAAATCCATAGCCTTCGGAAAGTTGTGGAGCGGTTTGCCGGCGTGTCATTTCGCGGACGGTGACTTCGGACAGATACCGGCGCCTGTCCCACGTGCCGCCGTTGAGAATCATCTGGCCAAACTGCACCACGTCCCGCGCCGTTGAAAACAAACCGCCGGCCGGCAGCGGATACCGTCGTCGACTACTGTATGGTGTTTGGAGTTGGGAGATACCGGTTTCTTCAAAGCCAGTCTTGGTGGCATTGGGCTTGTAAGATTTCGCAAGGCGTTTTAATAAAATCGCGTTTGGCCAGAACGAAGTTTCCGTCATGCCGAGCGGTTTCAAGATGCGTTGTGCGAGAAACTTTTCGTACGATTGTCCTGTGACGACTTCGAGGACGCGCGCAGCGATATTGATACCGGCGTTGCAGTACACATACTTTGTGTCCGGTTCCTGTTGCAGCGGCAACATAGCGTAACTGAGTACCGCTGTTCGCAACGGTAATCCGTCGGCAGTCGGGAACTCTACAGGGGAGTTAAACGGCAATCCGCTCGTGTGTGACAACACATTGCCGAGCGTGATTGGATGTGCTGGGTGTTTCAATAACACATGGTGCTCATCCTGTTCGGCGATCATCATCTGGCCTTTGAACTCCGGTAAATATTTCTCAACCGGATCGGACATGCTCACCCGACATTCATCCACCAGCATCATCACCGCCGCGCCGGTCATCGGCTTGGTCATCGAGGCGATCCAAAACAAGCTATCTGGCTGCATCGGTTTCTGTGCCGCCATATCAGCGAAGCCTACAGTGGTCACGTCGAGAATTTTATCTTTCGTCGCCACCAATGTGACTGCACCGGCTAGTGAATGGTTATCGATAAATGGCTGCAACGCGGCAGCGATGCTGTTCTTCTGACGAAGAGATTGGGAGTTCATTGGGTAGCCTCTTGCCACAAAGAGACGGCACCTGTCAATGGATGGCTTACAAATTAAGCTGCGGAGTTCTTCCGCTTGGCGACGGTCTTGGCTCGCCGGAAGAATTCACGCTCTAGCGCGGGAACGACGCGATCTTTTTTCACGGCGGCAATGTATTCCGCCAGCGAATCCACGAGCAGATCACGCATAATCCGGCCTTTCGCGGCAGTGGCGGGTCGGGCGTCACCGGCGTAATGTTCAGGATAATCGCCGTACCAATGGACACCGGTAAACGTTGGCCGCAACGCTTTCAATCGGTGCAGTGCTTTTGCTGGTTGCTTCGGGAGGCAATCCATCTGAACAAGGTGTGGATGATTGGCGAGAGAAACACTGGTTTCACATTCACAGGCGTGACCGTGTTCCTTTGTCTCACAGAGAGCGTCCCACTTCTTTTGTCGGTCGACAGTCAGGTAATTAACCGGTGGCAGATAAAGACTGTACAGTTTCTCTTCCCACAAACTGCATTGAGCCACAAACGGTAAAAAATGATTATTCCCACCGTGCGCGCTGTAGACGATAATCTTGCGAAATCCGTTCCGGCCGATTTCATCGAACACGCCTTGAATCAGTTCTAGCAGCAATGCCGGTTTCAATGTGACTGTTCCCGGGAAACACCGGGCCTCGTAGATTTGGCCAAAATAAAACGGTGGCCACACAACTGCCGGTTCTTGCGCTGCCGCCAAGCACGCAAGCTTGTGGCCATTCAGAAAATCCGTGCCGAGCGGCAAATGCTCACCGTGCTTCTCCAGCACGCCCATGGCAATGACACAAACGCCGGTGCGCTCCGCGGCTTTTTTGAATTCCCGAGCGGTTAAGTTTTCCCATTGCATAAAAATATCTCCCTTCCGCCGATCAAGTTTAGACCAGCCTCATCAAGCACCAGTCCACGAAACCGGGAAAGAGCCGCTTGGCCCAGCAACCAAGGATACACGGCAATGTCAGCACAACCTCGCGACGCCGGTGCCGGCAGGCGCGGAGGATAACAGTGGCAACATGGGACGGTAACTGGCCGCGCATTGATCCAAAACGTGACGGGCCGCTGGTGATAATTTGATTCTCAAAAAACTGTGTTTCCGTATGACCCGGCAAGATTGAGATGACATCAATGCCGGACGCGCGCAGTTCCAACCGGAGTGAATCGCTCAACGATCGCACCGCGAACTTGCTCGCACAGTAAATACTATTTTGTGGCGTGGCAATCATCCCGACAACACTGCTGATGTTGACGATTTGACCACTGCCTTGCCGGCGCATTACCGGCACGACGGCTTGCGTGCAGCGCAATAGTGCAAAGAAATTTAGATCCATCACACGCCGTGCAACGCCGAAATCCAGTTCAGCAAACAGGCCACGCTGGCCAATACCGGCATTGTTGACGAGGATGTCAATTCGCCCAAACTCGCGGAGCGTAGTGGCGACAATTTCGACGGCGGCATCGGAATGGGTGATGTCCGCCGGTAATGGGCGCAATTGCAATTGCGGATTTTCAGAGGCGATTTGCCGCAGCATTTCGCCACGACGCGCGACCATGATGACGCGCGCACCGGCCCGGCCGAACGCCAGCGCAGTTTCCTTACCGATACCGCTTGAGGCGCCGGTTACGATGACGACTTTGTTGTGAAAGTGAGATTTCACGAGTCCACAGCATAGCGGAATTGTTGTGGAAAGCAATCGTGCGTGGGACTAGATTACCGGCATGAACCAGCCCAACACAAAACTGGTCGAGGTGTACAAGGCGCGCGACACGTGGGAAGGCACATTGCTGACCGGCTACTTGCGCGACAACGGTATTGAGGCCGCCTTTCATGGCGACCCAAATGTGTCGTTTGACATGACCGAATTGCTGCGTAACAGCAACGAGGCATTTGGCGTATTTGTACTGGAACCTGAAGCGGCGCAGGCGAAGGCGTTGCTTACGGAGTTTCTGACGGCAGCAACTGACGAGTTGTTGTTGGCTAAGAACGCCGCGCACAAATTGAAAGTGGACAAGGAGACAATCCATCGCTTGCGCGGCGCGCTGGTGGAAGAGCGGCGCACGTTTGAGTTCCTCGGTTGGGTCGGCGTGGTGTTCCTCGGCGCGGCAGCGTTGCTGTGGACGATCTGGCCGGCGTGGTTGAAGATGGACGTGCCGCCGTCAATCTTCCGGTGGCTGATGGTGGCGTTACTAACCATCGGCGCTGTCTTTGCTGGTAACTGGGCCAACCGGAAAATTTAACAGTCATGCTGCGACCGCAAACTCGATTTGGCAATCTCACTCTCGGCCGCGTGCCGAAAGTGGTCGGCACCGTCTCACAAGCCGGCACGCTCGAAAAACTCGCCGCCGGCATGGAACGCCAGTGCGACATCGTCGAACTCCGCCTTGATTTAATCGGCACCGGTCACTGGCTCGACCACGCTAAAGCCATCGAAGCCCAAAGCTTGCCGGTCATCGCCACGCTCCGCCTTGCCAGCGAAGGCGGCAAATGGACGCGATCTGATGCCGAACGTTTACCGGTCTTTGAGACGGCATTGACACATCTTACCGCCGTCGATATTGAATTCAGGAGTCCGCTTCTCGAAAAGGTTTCCGCGTTCGCCGCCAGTCACCAAAAGGCGCTAATCATTTCGTACCACGATTTCGAGCGGACGCCGCCGGTCGCCGATCTCCGGCAAGTCAATCGCAAAGCGGCCAACTACGGCACCGTTGTGAAAATCGCCACCTTGACGCAAACCGAAGCCGACCTAGCGGCGTTGCGTGAATTATTTTCAGAGCAATGTTCCGCCTCGGTCTGCTTGCTCGGTATGGGCGCGCTCGGTCCGACGAGTCGGAAATTATTACCGCAGCTTGGCTCATGTCTCACCTATGGCTACCTCGACGCGCCAATCGCGCCAGGTCAGGTAGCTGCTGTCGAATTATTGCGTCAGCTTGCCGGCGCACTTACGGAGTCATCCGCGCGCATTCCAGCGGCACAATAGTTGTCTTTCCGTTTTCAAACTTTACCAGACCTGAGCGTCCCTTGAACGTCACGCCGTCCTGCGTTACCTCACGCACTTCCGGGAAGAGAAAAATTAAATGTCTACGGCCTGTCGCCCAGCGGATTTCAACCGTTCCAGACGCGAGCTCATTTACAACCGGCGGAGCCTCAGCGCCGTGCCGCAACGGGAAAAGGACCACGCCGTAGTCCCCGCCAATTTCGGCGCGAGCTTGAATGCGGGTCTGATCTTGGTTCATCTGAATGTAGCTGTGAGTCCGGTGATGATGGAATAAACTGGTTAGTGATGCCGGCGGCTTGCGGTAGAAAGTTAAGGCCACGTCCACGCCAAACTGGCCTTCGAGCCACGCCGTTTGGTCTGCGATTTTTTCGGTACCCGGCTTGGCGAGCGTCCAGACGTTCCACTCGCTGGAGTGGGTGGCCGGGACTACGTCGCGAAAGACAAAATATGTAGCGGCGTCTGGGTTCTGATTGTCCTTAACGAAAAGAATCTGCCGCTGCCAATCGGTGTTGGCAGCCGGCGGCATGGATTTGTCACGGCAGCTTGGCGACAGGCCGGTTTCGTGCGTGCGAACATAGTCCGCCTCCGCGTGCGTTACAAAGACATCCGGCGGCGCGGTCAACCACGGCAGCGCGGCGGGATGGTAATTCACTCGGTTGTGGTATTCCGCCTCGTTCGGGCTGTAGTCAATCCAGTCCAGACAGAGCGGCGCACCTTTGGCGAACAACGAAAAACTGCCTTGATCCTCATCGTAATGGCCGTAAGCGAAGTTACTTTGACGGTAGGTCATAAATGTTTCGTTGGAAGTGCCAAAGCCATGACGGAACATGACGCCGAAACCGGGAACAGCCACACTCGTACCGGTAATTGGCGCGGGCTTAATGCTGCCATCCAATACGTGCTCGTTCATGAGTAACAACGCATCTCGCGATGGACGCCCCATCTTTTCCCAACACCAGGCGGCGTTACCGGCTTGGACCGGGAACGTTTCCCGGCCACTGAAGGCCAGATATGTGTACATGTTGTTGAAGAACGGCACATTGTCGCCCAGCGCCATAGGCATTCGTTTACCGGCAAAGCGAGGGTCAGGCGGCGTCAGTAGATTAGCGTAATAAGTCGAGACCGCCATCAGCCGCTGGCCGTAGAGTGGGTCCTTCACGAGATCGATGATGCCGGCATTCTTAAGAATCAACACCGTCATATTAATTGGAGTATTTCCTGCGCCCTGATAGCCCGGTGACTCCAGCCACGCGCCGCTGGGATTGATTGACATCAAGATGTCCGCGCACACAAGCCGCCGGCACAGCTCGAACCATTCTTTCTGCCGGGGATGCCCCGCGCACAATGCCGCGCACTTCGCCAAAGCATCGGTGGCAATGCTCATCATATTTGGATTCGACGGCCCACCACCGTAACTGTGATAGGCCCAGTAGTCGGAATCAGAAATCTTGTATGCGAGGAAGGCGACGACCGCCAAGGCGCGACGCCGTTCCTCGACTGTGATAGAATTGGAAGCTAAGCTGATATCCACCAGTGTCGCGCTGTGGCGGACGATTTCCTGGAAGCGATGTGTGTAGGTGTCGGTCGTATTGTGGCCGCCGGTCAGGAACGTGATGGCAGAGTTACGGAGTTCACCGAGTTGTCCAAACGCTTTCTTCAACCCGGCGTCGTTGCCGGTCAGCAGTGCTTCTGCAGGTTGATCGCTGTGTATGATGGATTTAATGTTGGCCGGTAGTCCGACGTAATCGCGCTTCATCTGCGCAATGCTTGCCGGCGTGTAGTAGATCCGTGGAAATTCCATATCAGCCGGCAGATTCCATTCAAGCGTCCAGTCCTTGACTTTATCGAGCGGTGTCTCGCCGTGTTTGACTTGGGCTCCTCGAATTGGCGAGAACACTGAGCCGCCGTGCTTTTTAGATTTTTCCTCGGCCCCTGCACCGCTGTCGCCGACCATCAATCCCCATTCTCGGTGACCTTCAAACGCGATGAACTGGCCCACTACGCCTTCGTCCAGCCACGGCAGCGGCACCTGATTCTCGACCGCATGCTGCCAGCGGCTCAGGTAACGCGAGAAAAAGCCGAGATAGTCGGCACTCTTACCGGGCGCGTCAAAACCAACCGCTACCACCCGGTTGCCGCGACCTTGGTATGGCGTCAACAGCATCCCTTGTCGCCAGTCGCCGGTTCCGGCAGGCAGTCCCGGGCGAGTGAGAACAGTCCCGCCGCCTAAGTCGTACTTGGTCACGCGCTCGGCTTCCCAATTCTTAAAGAAGTTGAAGCGGAAGCATGGGTAATTCGTCGCCGCCGTGGTCACGTCCATCCAGCCCATACCGCCGCGAACTAGCCAGTTGCTCAAGGCCGATGGCGTGCCCGGCTCTGGCGCAAGGTCCGGCGGCGTGACAAATATCGTCTCCTTTAACTCGTCGGAAGAGAGTGCGAAGTCTTCCTCGACGAGCACCACATCCTCGCCAGCAACAACCCGCACGCGCACCTGATAAAACTTGCGTTCATCAAATTCGTAGCGGAGTGTCGCTTGCGCGAACAGCGGCCCGTCGGCATCCACCGTGACCGAGAAGGCGCGCACCGGCCACGATCCTTGCAGACTTCCCTCCCCAAGCCAACGTCCCGATAGCCCTTTCACGGCTTGGATTGGTGCCGGCAACTTATCGAATGGCATTCCCGGCTTAAAACCGGCCGGGACGGCGACCCGCACCGCCATTCGACCCGCCGCGAGAACAAGCGACGTCCCATTGTTCGACCACACGTTGGCATAGCTGTGGCTCTGCGCCGTCTTCGGCTCAGCACTCAAAGTAAAGCGGCGCGAACCATATGGAGCAAGATCGACGAGGAGCGCCAGGCGCCATGCTGCCTTTCCAGTGGATGGTGTTTGCCGGTAGAACTGGAATGGCAGCGACTGGCTCATCTCATCAGTCACTGAGTATCTCGATTCATAGCCTAGAACAGCATTTGTATCTTTGACGGGAAAGAAGACGAGTTCGTTGGTCCAGCCGTGTCCCAGACTTTCCTTAATCTCCCAAATCTGTGGCTCTTGTGCCGTGGCAGACGAGATAGCAATCAGAATGAGAAACTGCAGAAAACTCGACGAGCGACCAATTACTGCTCCCGTCTTTGTCATGTTTCGGAGTGTAGCTACTCTACGTATCTTTGACAAGTGCGCCGTCGGCAGAATCGTGAGATCCTTGATAGCGCAGTAGCCGCATCGCATTCAGGATGACGATAATGCTACTGAATTGGTGGGCGATTGCGCCTCCGATCATATGGAGGTGGCCAGTACTAGCCAGCGTGACCATTGTGACGTTATACGCCAACGCAAACCACAAGCCTTGTCGGATGATTTTAAGCGCGTGCCGACTCAGGCCGACGCTGAACGCAATCTTAGACAGATCATCCGCCAGCAGTGCGACGTCGGCGGCTTCGTGGGCGACATCGGTGCCGGTCACGCCCATCGCCATGCCGACATCGGCCACCGCCAATGCCGGCGCGTCGTTGACACCATCGCCGACCATTGCCACCAGGCCGGCCTTTTTTAACTCCGTGATGTGCGCGGCTTTTTGTCCCGGCAAAACTTCGGCGTGAACTTCGTCAATGCCGAGTTTGCCGGCAATGTCCAACGCGACGCGGTGGTGATCGCCGGTGAGCATTACAATTTTTTCGATGCCGAGTTGCCGGAGTTGGCGTATGGCTGCGCCGGCATCGGCGCGAACGGTGTCAGCCACAGCGATGCTGCCGCATAGTTTGCCGTCGTGTGCGAACAAAATATCATGATGGTCGCCGGTCACGTCGATGGCGCGTTCCGCTAGAAATTCGGAATGCCCAATCACGAGTGTCTGACCGGCATGTTCGGCGACTACGCCGCGCGGGTGTGACGTGAACGAAGTTGGATCAGCCGGCGTCTGGTCGGATTTGCGGACGATGGCGCGCGCGACCGGGTGCGAACTCATTTTCTCAGCGACAGCGGCCAAGCTGACGAGTTCGGTGGCGGTGTGATGACAGCTGCGGCGGACGTCGGTGACTTCCGGTTGGCCGTTGGTGAGCGTACCAGTTTTATCGAAGACGATGGTGTGGAGCCGGGCGGTGGCCTCGAGAAATTGACCACCTTTGATGAGCACGCCGGCGCGGGCAGCGCGGGCAATACCGGCCATCACGGCGGTCGGTGTTGCCAAAATTAAGGCGCACGGACAGGCGACAATAAGCACGGTGATGGCGCGATGCCAATCTTGTGTGAGCGCGAAAACTAGCCCGGCAAGTGCGAGCATTACCGGCACAAGCCAACAGGCGAGCCGGTCGAGCGTGCGCTGGATTGGTGCTTCGCGTTCTTGAGCTTCGGCGACGATGCGGGCGATTGCGGCGAGCGTGGTGTCGGCGCCGACGCGCGTGGCCTCGACGATGAGCGCGCCGGATTCGGCGAGCGTGCCGACGAAAACTTCGGCACCGGTGGTCTTGGTGACTGGCATGCTTTCGCCGGTGACTGGCGCTTGGTTGACGCTAGCGATGCCGGAACGCACGATGCCGTCGGCCGGAATTCGTTCACCGGCACGGACGACGACTGTGTCGCCAATTTGTAATTCACCGGTGGGAATTTCGATTTCAGTTTCTCCACGGCGGACACGGGCGGTGGCCGGTAGGAGCGCGAGCAAGCTTCCGAGGGACCGGCGGGCGCGGCGCGTGGTGAAGTTTTCGAGTTGTTCACCGAGTTGCATGATGAAGGCGACTTCACCGGCGGCGACGAATTCGCCGACCGATGACGCAGCGATGATGGCTGTGGCGACAAGGACGTCGGCGTCGAGTCGCCGGGCGCGGAGCGCTTTGAACGCCCGGTAAATAATTGGCCACGCGCCGAGCGCGGTGGCGAGGATGATGACCGGTTGGAAGTGAAACGCCCAGCCGCCGAAAAGTAGTGCACCGATGCCGGCGGTTTGGGCGAGTTGCCAGCGGGCATGTCGAAGTTCATCGGCGGCTTGGCGCCGGGAGGGTGGGCGTGCGGTGTAGCCGGCTTGGTGGACGGCGTGAATTAAATCTGGCTCGGTAGTTTGATCGGGATCGAAGGTGATGCGGGCGGATTTGGAAAGAAAATTTACGTGGGCGGTTTGGATACCGGCGACACCGGTCAGCGCAGTTTTGATGGCGCGGGCGCAGTTGGCACAAGTCATGCCGTCAATCTGGAGTGTGATAGTTTTCAATGTGAATTAGGCTAGCGCGACTTGTGAGGGTTGTCGAATGGTCACCGGTGGCGGAGCGCGCCGGTTGTGGTTTGAAAGTGTTGTCGGAACAAACGGCAGAGCCGGTAAGCGTCGCCGAGTCCGACGCGGGGCGCGATTTCCTTCAATGGTAGATTCGTGGTCAACAACAGATCACGCGCGGCTTCCAGTCGAATCAATCGTAAATCTTGCATTGGCGTATTTCCGGTCAGTCGTTGGTACCGACGCACGAAATGAAATTTGCTTAAGCGACTCTTTTCGGCCAGATCATCCAGCGTGAGTGATTCGCGCAGACTGAGGCGCATAAACTTACGGAGATCAGCCACCCACGGGTCCGCGCGTTGGGCGGTCAGTCGTAAATACTCAGCAACGATGGCTTGAGCGAAGACCAGACCAGCGCCTTGCCGGAACGCGGAATCCGCCTCACGTTCGGCAAAGAGCCATCGTGCAAGTTGACTGAGACGGCCGGCAACGTCGGTTACCATCAATTGCGACGGGCTGCGCAATTCTGGCCATTCGACCTGAAGGAACAGCGACTCAACCGGCACCTTAGGTTCCGTCCATTCACGGTGGGCGACACGATTGGGATACCAGAAAACGTCACCGGTGTTTCCAGACAGGGTTTGCCCTTGAATTTCGACGTGTAGTTGGCCGGCAAGCACCACAACTAGTTCGTGACGCGAATGCGCGTGTGTGTCCATCTGCCAACGCGGGTTTGGAAGGAGATGGCCGATGCTGTGCAGTTTAATGGCGGCGAAGTTCATGGAGCAATTTTCGACAATAGTTAGCAATCCCAGCCATTGCCGGCAAGTGAGATTTGCGGTAGTGGTTTGCCATCTAAACAAAGGAGATTTTATTTATGGCTAACAAAGTGCGAATTGGTTTTGTCGGTGTGGGCGGGATGGGGCAATGCGCTCACTTGAGAAATTATGTGACGGTGCCGGAATGCGAAGTGGTCGCGCTGGCGGAATTGCGTCCGAAACTGCGCGAGGCTGTGGCGCGCAAGTACGGCGTGGCGCACACATATGCGAGCGCGGCTGACATGCTCGTAAAGGAAAAACTGGATGGCATCGTAGCCTCCCAACCATTCGATCGACACGGCCAAATTATCATTCCACTTTACGGGTCGCGGATCCCTGTTTTCACGGAGAAACCAATTGCCGCGTCCATTGAAGTGGGCGAGAAAATGCTAGCGGCGCTCAAAACTAGCAGGACTTGGCACATGGTCGGCTATCACAAGCGCAGCGACCCGGCCACGATGTGCGCCAAGGCTGAGATTGACCGGTTGAAACAGACCGGTGAATTCGGCAAGCTCAAGTACATCCGTATTCTCATGCCAGCGGGCAACTGGATTGCGGGCGGGTTCAATGATTTGATCAAAAGTGACGAGCCGGTGCCCAAAATAGAAGCTGATCCGGTGGCGCGCGACATGGATGCGGCAACGTGGGCTAAATATGTCAGTTTCGTGAATTATTACATTCACCAGGTCAACCTACTGCGGCACTTGCTTGGGGAATCCTACCAAGTCACCTACGCCGACAAGTCCGGCGTGTTGTTGGTGGCGGAAAGCGCCAGTGGAGTGACGGGAAGCATCGAAATGACCCCTTACCAGACCACGATCGATTGGCAGGAGTCAGCGTTGGTGGCGTTTGAGAAAGGTTTTGTGAAGCTGGAGCTACCGGCACCGGTGGCATTGAACCGACCCGGCCGCGTTGAGTTCTTCCGCGATCCCGGCAACGGCGTAACGCCGCAGTCAATTGTCTCGCAGATGCCGTGGATTCATGCGATGCGCCAACAAGCCATTAATTTCGTCCGTGCGATCAAAGGCGAAATTAAACCGCCATGCGACGCGGCGGAGGCGTTGGAAGATTTGAAAGTGGCGCGCGAATATATCCGGTTGTGGACCGGTAAGTAAGAATGGCCGGCGCCCTCACACCCGGCGAACGCGTTGTTCGTTGCTTGACCGGCGGCGAGATTGATCGCGTGCCATTTGGTGTGGGATTGGGTTGGAATCCGTGGGGCGAAGCGTTGCCAAATTGGTGTCGCGTCACCGGTATCGCAGATTTGGAGCCGGCAACGTATTTCGGATACGACCGCAGTTTCGCGTTGCCGGCGGTGCACTGCGGAATTTTTCCGGGCTTTGAAAAAATCATCATTGAGAAAAATGCCGCGTTCACCACTTGGCGTGATGAACGCGGCATTACGCTAAAGCAGGACAACGCCGGCGGGTCGATGCCGGACTGGATTAATCATCCGGTGAAGGCGCCCGCCGATTGGGAGAAATTGCGCGACCGGCTCCAGATGAATGACGCCCGCATTCAGGAAGATTGGCCGAAGTTTCGCGACCGACTCAAGGCGACCGGTGAAGCGGTGCAAGTCGGTGTTTTTCCATGGGGCGTGTTCGGTACAGTGCGCGATTTACTCGGCAACGAACAGGTGTTGTACGCATTCTACGATTACCCGGAGATGGTGCGCGATATGATGAATACGCTCACCGACCTTTGGCTTGGTTTGTACGAATGCGTTGCGGTTGAGGTGCAGATTGACCACATCCACATCTGGGAAGATATGTCCGGCCGGCAAGGCTCACTCATCTCGCCGGCAATGGTCGAGGAATTCATGATGCCGTGCTACGACCGGATTGTGGACTTTGCTAAAGCCCACGACGTCAGGGTCGTCAGCGTGGATACCGATGGTGATTGCAGTCAGCTTGTACCAATTTTTATGAAACACGGGATCAATATGATTTTCCCGTTCGAGGTCCAGGCCGGTAACGACATCCGCGAATATCGCCGGCAATATCCGACGCTCGGAATTATGTTCGGTCTCGACAAACGCGCGTTGGCCGGTACCTTTGCCGATGTGGACCGGGAACTTGATAAGGCAGACTGGATGATCAAGCAAGGCCGGTATGTGCCAGGCTTCGATCACCTCATTCCGCCTGACGCGAAGTGGGAAAATTTTCGGTATGCTGCGGAACAAATCCGCAGTTTGTGCAACCAATAAGGAGAGAACGATTAT
>JBAXAT010000002.1:0-19621 GCA_037142335.1 Verrucomicrobiota bacterium
GCTGATCCGCCCGATGCCGGCATCACAATTCTAGGTGAAGACGGCTACCGATTGCCATTGCGTGGTCCGCACATCGAACAAGAATTGCCGACCGGCAAATACAACGTGCTCGTCTACCGGGACAATTACCTAGCACACGACTTGGATGTCGTTATCGAATCGCACGTGACTAATACTTGCCGTGTGACGCTGCCACCGATTGGTATCTGGGCCGCAACGACTGCAGCGAGCATTCAATCCGTACCGGTTGTGGCCAACGTTGATAATAGCGGTCTGCTCGCGGCCATTGTCGGCGATAATTCCGGCAACGTCTATTGCGTTGCGGCGCGCAGCGGAATCATGAAATGGGTTCACCAAGTCAACGATGCTGTACAAGCGCCGATTGCAGTCACCGGCTCCAATGTGTTTATCGCCACGACCGCCGGTAAACTCTTCTGTCTCGCCGGCAACGATGGACACGAAATCTGGCGTAAACCATTTGAAGCCGCCGGCCCGGTTTTTGGTGCGATTATATCGCGAGACGTGGCTGGCAATGGCACTCCTGACGTAATCGTTGCCAGCGGCGAAGGCGCAGTCTATGCTGTGTCCGGCGCAACCGGCACCGGCCTCTGGACGAATACCATCGACGGTCGCATTGAAAGCTGCGTTGCGCTCGGGCGTGTCGGTACGAATGAATTTGTGCTCGTCGGCAGTTCTAGCGGGACACTGGCGGCATTCAGCCTGCGCCGTGGTGAATTGCTCTGGAGCGTCGCAACGGAAACACCATTACTATTGCCACCACGGTTTGAGACACTCGCCGGCCAACCGTGCGTACTGCTGCCGACACCAAAGACGCCCGGCGATGGGCGCACGCTGATGGCGGTATCGTTGACTGATCACAAAGTCATAGGCGTGAACGCCGAATTTCCACGCCGGCTCGATCTGACCGGCACCGGCCAACTGCAGACACTCGTTGTCACTGAAACCGACACAACTTGTTATGATGCCACCGGTACGAATCAGGTCTGGCAGAGCGATTATCTCGCCATTGGTGCGTACACCGCCGATATGAATGGCGACGGCACACTTGATCTCGTCTTCAATAATGGTCCTGACGAAATCGTGATCTTGTCCGGTAATGATGGTTTGTTGATTGGCCGGATCGTACTCGATGCTCCAACGGGCCGCGGGTTCACACTCGACGATGTAGATGGTGACGGAAGTCCGGACATTGTCGTCGGTGTTGCGCAAAATCTCCGGTGCTTTTCACTCGCTGGCGGACGAAAATGCTGGGCGCGACGAAGCGAAGGTTATTTTGATGCGCCGTTCGCTAGTGCAGATGCGCGGTTTGTGACAAAGGACAATGCTGGCGAAATCGCGTGTTATGATCCGCAATTTAGCGCACCGGTCTGGCGCGTGCCGACGTCACCACAGCCGTCGCCGTATTTTGGTGTCGCCGCCGGTGAAGGTGTGGTGGTGGACTCGGATGCAAATTCACGACTAGTCCGCGCGTTTTCGACTGCGACCGGCGCACCGCTCTGGCAGGCGCGCTTGGATGCTGAAACCACCAACATTGGCGCACCGTCAGTCGGCGATGGCTTGGCAATTGTGAGTGATGGCGTAGCTAGTGTCCGAGCGTTTTCATTGTCCACCGGTGCAGCACGCTGGTCAGTCCGATTAGCTGGCGTCACTACTGCGCCGACAATCGGCGGCGGCCGCGTCATCGTGACCGGCATGAACGATTTGTATACAACAGTGACCTGCTTGATCGCCACAAACGGCCAGACGTTATGGCGCACTGGTTTTTCCGATCCCGTGCCAACGGCACCAGTTTTAGTGGACATCAACGGCGACGGGATCCCAGATGTGGTGGCGCTCTGCGATAATGGCATCATCTATGCACTTGATGGCCGGGACGGCACGACGCTCTGGTTGTACCGGCACAGCGACCGACATACGCACACACGTAACGGCATTACTGTCTCCGGCCGGCAATGTTTTTTTGCAACGTCTACCGGTGACGTAATTGGCCTTGATTTGAGAAACGGCCAACCGCTCTGGACACACCGATTGAAAGAACCGGTGCTTGGTCTGCCGGCGTTAGCTAATATAAATGGCACGGTAGCGGTATTAATCGGCACAATGAAAGGTCGGGTTCATTGTCTCAGCATCGCTACCGGTGCTGCATTATGGAGCTACGAAGTCGGCGCTCCAATTCGGTATGGCGCCCCGTTGGTGGTGAAAAACCCCAGACCGGGAGCGCCGCTGATAATCATCGGAACCGGTCCGCCGGAAAATGGATTATACTGTTTGCGTAGTGATTGCCAACGCAGCAATAATCGTGGCTGGTCCGGCCCATGGAAAGAAGTTACAGGACCGTAGTAAAATTGAGTGGAGATTAACATGAATGGAAAAATCGCTTTATTGAATACCCTGTGTTTCCTTCCGTTACTGGGTCAGGTAATCACCGCGCGGGCCGGCGAGGAAACGATTGCTATCTGGTTGGGCACGGCGCCGACCGACGACACCCAAACCGAAACAGCCACTGTGTCTGTCACTGTTTATCGCCCAGCCAAACCGAACGGCACGGCGATGATTATCTGTCCAGGCGGCGGCTACAGCGGCCTAGTGCTCGGTGCAGAAGGTAACGGGATTGCGCGTTGGTTAAACCAGCACGACATCACGGGCATTGTGCTGGGATATCGATTACCGAAAGGTCGGCCATTTGTACCACTCTTGGACGCCCAACGGGCGATCCGCCTAGTCCGTGCTAATGCCAAACAATGGAACCTCAATCCTCAGCGCATCGGCATCATCGGTTTTTCCGCCGGCGGCCATCTTGCAGCCACGGCGGCAACGCATTTTGATGACGGCACCCAAAGCGCCACCGATCCAATTCAGTATTCCAGTTGCCGGCCAGATTTTGCAATCCTTATCTATCCAGTGATTACAATGGGAACCAAGACTCACGGAGGTTCCAAAACCAATTTACTCGGCCCGACACCCACTCCAGCGCTCATTGATTTATTCTCCAATGAAAAACAAGTGACTACGCAAACGCCACCGACGTTTCTCGCTCACGCCAAAGACGACCGAACGGTTGTTCCTGATAATAGCCAGATGTTTTACGATGCGCTTCGTGTTCACAATGTAGCCGGCGAATACCTCGAGCTTCCTTCCGGCGGCCACGGATTAAGTGGCTACAAGGGTCCGTCATGGGACGCGTGGCAATCCCGGTCATTACAATGGCTGGCCGCTCAGAAGTTTATTCCTGTACCTTCCGAATAGCTGACCGGCGGAACGGTTGCCATTCGCCGGTAATGTTGTTAGTCTGCCAGCACGGATGGAAAATCCCCAATCCATTTTTGATTCCGTCGAAACCTGCCTTGCCGAACTCCGGCAGGGACGGATGGTCATTGTCACAGACGACGAAGACCGGGAGAACGAAGGTGACTTGATCATGGCGGCTGAAAAAGCCACACCGGCGGCGCTGGGCTTCATGATTCGGCACTCCAGCGGCGTGATTTGCGTGCCGATGACCGGTGACCGGCTCGACGCGTTGCAACTCCCGTTGATGGTCGAGCAAAACCGGGAGAGCCACCGGACGGCATTTACGGTTTCAGTGGACGCGGCACGCGGCGTGACAACCGGCATCTCTGCCGCGGACCGCGCGGCGACGGTGCAGATGCTCGTGAACCCCAAAGCCAAACCGACCGACCTCGTTAGGCCGGGGCACATTTTCCCGTTGCGCTACCGGGAAGGCGGCGTGTTGAAACGCGCCGGTCACACCGAGGCGGCGGTAGATTTGGCTCGGTTGGCCGGTTGCGCGCCAGCGGGCATCATCGGCGAAATTACCAATGAAGACGGCACGATGGCACGATTGCCGGAATTACAAAAATTCAAGTTGGCGCACGACCTGAAGCTCTGTACGATTCGCGACCTGATTGAATACCGACGGCACCGCGAGAAGTTGGTGGCGAAGGAGCAGGAAGTTTCCCTGCCGACGCAGTTCGGAGATTTTACGCTGCACCTCTACCGATCGCTGCCGGACGGCGAGCACCACATCGCGTTGACCTACGGCGATGTGCGTGGCAAAGCAAACGTGCTGGTACGGATGCACAGCGAATGCCTGACCGGCGATATTTTCCATTCGCAACGCTGCGATTGCGGCGCGCAGCTAGAGCAGGCGATGAAAATGGTCGCGCAGGAAAAATGCGGCGCAATCGTCTATTTGCGCGGCCAAGAAGGACGCGGCATCGGCTTAGCCGACAAGATTCACGCATACCGGTTGCAGGAGAAACAAGGCCTCGACACCGTCGAAGCCAACGAGCAACTCGGCTTCAAAGCCGACTTGCGAGACTACGGCGTCGGCGCGCAGATTCTGGCCGACTTGGGTCTGCGCACGATTCGCATTTTGACCAACAACCCAAAAAAAGTTATCAGCCTCGCCGGGTTTGGCCTACAGATTGTCGAGCAGGTACCGATTCGGATTGAACCGACGGCACACAACCGAAAATATCTTGAAACCAAGAAGCTCAAAATGGGACACAAACTCTAACCATGTTGCGCGCTCAAAAATCTAAAACTGAACTCACGGCGACCGGCCTGCGGTTCGGTATCGCGGCGGCTCGGTACAACCCGGAATTGGCCGATTCGCTCGTTAACGCTTGCCTGGCCACACTTGAAGCCGCCGGCGCGGATTTGCGCCGGTCACAAGTTATTCGCGTACCCGGTAGTTTTGAAGTCACAGTCGCGGCGGCCGAGCTGGCAAGATCTGGCCGGTATGATTGCGTCATCGGTCTTGGCGTACTTTTGCAAGGCGAGACCAGCCACGCCGAGCATATTGCCGGCGCGGTGGCGCACGGATTGACCACTATTGCTATCACCACCGGCGTGCCGACTGTTTTTGGCATCGTTACCGCCAACACGCTCCGGCAAGCGCGCGTGCGCTGCCTTGGCAAAACTTACAATCGCGGACGGGAAGCTGCCCGCACTGCAATCGAAATGGCCCGCACATGGACGAACCTGTAAAAACTGGCGGACGCCGCCGGCAAGCCCGCGAACTCGCGGTACAATTTCTTTACCAGTACGACGTCAGCGGCGGCGGCGATTTGCGCGCAGCGTTTTCGGAATTTTGGCCGACGCAACCGGACACACAGACCGGTGCGCGCGGATTTGCCGAAGAATTGATTAACGGCACAATCGCGAACCAAGCAGCGGTGGACGAGCGCATCAAAAAATACACTGAGCACTGGGAACTATCGCGCATCGCAGCGGTGGACCGGAGCATTTTACGGCTGGCGATTTACGAAATGTTATTCCGCGACGACATCCCGCCGGTGGTCAGCATCAATGAAGCCGTAGACATCGCGAAGAAATATTCCACGCGCGAATCCGGTGCATTCGTCAACGGCATCCTCGACCGGCTCCGCGGTGATCTGCCACGTCCGGCGCGCACATCGGCCGGTTCGTAATGCCGGGCGTTGACCTGCATCTGCACACCCGGTACTCCGACGGGAGTTGGAAACCAGATGAATTATGCCGGGCCGCCGCGCAGCTCCAGCTCACCGCCATCGCGGTAACTGACCACGACACTCTCGACGGCATTCCGGAGACGCTCGCCGCCGGTCAGCAGCACGGCGTGGAGATTTTACCGGCAGTGGAAATCACCTGCCGAATCAAAACACGCGAAGTTCACCTGTTAGGGTATTTTCCCGGTAACACCTGGCAAAACCCAGAACTTCACACCGTACTCGACCACGCAAAAAGCGTCCGCAAAAAACGTATTGGCGAAATTGTGGTGCGGTTGAACAAATACGGCATTTCTTTGACAACGGCGGATGTGTTTGAATGTTCGACTTGCGGCACAACTGGCCGGCCGCACGTGGCGTTAGCGCTCCGGCAACGCGGCGTGGTGAAAAGCGTGGAAGAAGCATTCGAGAGATTTTTAAAATCTGGCAAACCCGGTTACGTTGAGCGCTACCGGATGGAAGCAGCAGAAGCAATCGCATTGATTAAGCGCGCCGGCGGCGTGGCGGTGCTGGCGCATCCCGGCTTGAGCCAGGCTGACAAAGAGATTCAAAACCTCGCGCAGCAAGGGTTAGCCGGGTTGGAAATTTGGCATTGCCGGCAGACGCCAGCGCAAACGGAATATTACCGGGTACTGGCGGAACGGTTCGATTTACTGGTGACCGGCGGCAGCGATTGTCACGGCGCGGTACTTGGCAAAACCTTGCTCGGCACGGTGCCGGTATCGTATGAATGTGTCACGGCAATCAAACAAAAAGTGCAATGAACCTTTTCCAGAAATTCCGGGACGGTCTCAAAAAAACGTCCGCCAAGCTGGCAACAGAAATCAAACGGATCGTCACCCGCGCTCCGCGCCTCGACGCCGAAGCGATTGAGGAGCTCGAAGCAGTGCTGATTGCGTCTGATATCGGCATCGGCACAACGACGCGGATTATCGAGCAGACGAAGGCGGCGGCGAAGAGCGCCGGTACAGTCGACGTCTTTGCGATTGCGCGCGCTGAGATTGAACGCGAGCTGGGTGTGGCGACCCACCAACTGGTCAAAGCTACGACGGCGCCGACAGTGATTTTATTGGCCGGCGTTAACGGCACCGGCAAGACCACGTCCACCGCGAAGTTGGCGCATCATTTGAAATCTACCGGCAACACAGTGTTGCTGGCAGCATGCGATACGTTTCGGGCGGCGGCGATTGAGCAGCTCAAGATTTGGGGCGACCGGGTCGGTTGCGACGTAATTGCCGGTGCGTACGGCTCGGATAGCGCGGCGCTGGCATTCGACGCGGTCGGCGCAGCGGTGAGTCGGAAGGCGGATTACCTATTGATTGACACGGCAGGCCGGTTGCACACGAAACAGAATTTGATGGAAGAGATGAAGAAGATGCGCCGGGTGTTGCAGAAGCGTTTACCGGATGCGCCACACGAAGTCTTACTGGTGCTTGATGCCACCACCGGCGCCAATGCGCTGAATCAAGTCCGCGAATTTCACAATACGCTTGGTGTGACCGGGTTGGTGGTTACAAAACTAGACGGCACTGCAAAAGGCGGCATCGTGGTGGCGATTGCCAGGGAATTAAAGTTGCCAGTCAAATTCATCGGTCTCGGCGAGCAACTCGACGATCTTCAGCCCTTTGATCCGCGCCAATTTTCAGAAGCATTGTTTGGGGAATCAGCCAGTGCGTGCTAGTGTCTGGAGCTTGACGCTGGACCGGAGCGTATTGTAGTTTGACGGTGCGTAACGCGGGCGTAGCATAGTGGTAATGCGCCAGCCTTCCAAGCTGGTGAGGTGGGTTCGATTCCCATCGCCCGCTCCAGTCTTCTATCTTCAGCTTCAGCTCCGTTGATGCGCCGGTTATTCTAATGCCAAGCTACAGTTTTATGATAAAATCTTGGGTCAAATGAATATCTTACTAGATTTCATAACGCAGATGGCAAAAGGCCGCGCCCTGACACCGGTCGAAATTGGCGCAGCGGTAGCGGCATTACTTGTACCGGAAATTGCCGACGCCGATAAGGCGGCATTTCTGACCGCGCTCGCAGACAAAGGTGAGACGGCCGAAGAAATCGCCGCGTTCGCCCGCGAACTCCGCTCACGCGCCATGGACCCTGGCCTGCCTGCCGGTAAACTACTCGATATTGTCGGCACCGGCGCCGACGGCGCGAACACATTCAATATTTCATCCTGCACAATGTTTGTCGCGGCTGCGGCCGGCATCTTCGTCGCAAAACACGGTAACCGGGCCGTCACCAGCAAATGCGGCAGCGCCGACGTGCTGGCGGCGCTAGGTGCTAAAATCGAATTACCGGCCGAAGCCGCACGCCGGTGCCTCGCTGAAGCCGGAATCACCTTTTTATTTGCGCCGCTTTATCACCCGGCCTTCAAAGCCATTGCGCCGGTGCGCAAGCAACTCGCCGCGCGCCGGCAACGCACCATTTTCAACATTCTCGGCCCGCTCGTGAATCCGGCCCGGCCGACACATCAACTCATTGGCGTCTTCGACCGGTCGCTTGTGCCGAAATTTGCCGAGGTGCTCCGATTGCTCGATGTGAAACACGCGCTGGTCGTGCATGGCGACGGCCTCGACGAACTTTCGACGCATGGCGTCAACACCGTTGCCGAGTTGTGGCGCGGGAAGATTGAACTCACGGAACGCGACTTCCGCGTGCCGGCAACACTCTGGCGGGTACTACCGGTAAAACCGGAAGAGCTAGCTGGCGGCGACCCAGCGACCAATGCCGGCATCGTGCGCGAAATTTTGTCTGGTAAAGATCGTGGAGCCCGGCGTGACATTGTGTTGCTGAATGCAGCAGCGGCGTTGGTCGTGGCTGAAGTCGCGGACACTTTTGAGCAGGGATGGCAGCGCGCAACAGAGTTAATTGACACCGGCGCGGCCCTCGACAGGTTGCACCGCTTTGTCGCGGTTTCCAATTGTGTGTAAGCAAAAAGCTGCCCCTTTTTGCTGCAGTGATAGAGAATTGACGGACTTGACGTTTAGCGGAACACAGCTAAGAATACAGGTGGTAGGAAGTTTTGGATGGCAAAGAAATACCAAATCAAAAAACAGTATACCCTTTGGGTGGCAGCAGCGGCGGCGGTGACGACGATAGTGGTGCTATCGGTCGACGGAATACTCCGTGGCCCAAGTTATTTCTTACTGATTGAACTTGGGGTTGGATTGGCAGTGGCGGCGGTGTTTATGGCAATGTCCGTCTTGATTACACAGCCGGTGCGCTGGGCGTTTGAGGAGTTGAACAATTATGTCACCCGCCTAGAACGCGGGGAGACACAAACCGAACGTTTTGAAAGCGAACTGGCCGAGGTCGATCAAGTGGCGCAGACATTGGCGATCGTAGTGCAGCGCGTTGCGGAGAATCAAACTAAGCTGACCAATGCGGAACATGAACTCAAGTTGGCACAAAAAGATTTAGACGAGTACACATATGCCATCAGCCATGATTTGAAAGAGCCGTTACGCGGTATCGACGGCTTCAGTAAGTTGTTGGTGGAAGGTTACCGGAACAAGCTCGATGACAACGGCCGGTATTACGTTGAGACAATCCGGAATTCGACGGTGCGAATGCAGCAATTAATCACCGATCTGCTTAAGTTTTCCCGCCTATCACATCAAAAGCAACCACTGGCACCGGTTGGACTCAACCTGATGATGATGCACGTGCGCCTTAATCTCCAGTTTGCGCTCGACCAGAAAAACGCCCAGCTGCACGTCAACCACCTCCCCACTGTGATGTGCGATGCCACTGCGATAACGGAGGTTTTTCACAACCTGATTTCCAACGCGGTCAAATATAACGACAAAACCCTGCCAGTCGTCGAAATCAACTGCACCGAAAAAGACAACGCCAAGACCCACCAAACCGACTACGAATTCTCCATCCACGACAACGGCCCCGGCATTAAACCCGAGAACTTTGAAAAAGTCTTTCAAATCTTCCAACGCCTGCATAATGACAATACCGGCACTGGCCTTGGATTGACCATTGCACGGCGCATCGTTGAATGGCATGGTGGTCGCATTTGGCTGGAAAGTGAAGAAGGTAAGGGTACGACCTTTTTTTTCACCCTACCCAAGCTTGCCATTGGCCTGTCGGATCCGGCTAACCCCACCACGGCCACGCCATGAACCCGATTCCATTACTAATCGTCGAAGACAATCCGATTTACGCCGAGATTCTGCAACAACTCCTGCAAGTCCTTAGTTCCGATATGCAGTTTGCTGTCCACTGGGTGGACACCGCTGAAAAAGCGCAGGCCGCTGTTCAACAAAAAAACTACGACTTCGTACTGCTTGATTACCGGTTGCCCACTGCTGATGGATTAACTGTGTTGGCCGGCCTGCGTAAACTCCCCGAAGATCAGCAGCCGGCTGTCATCATGCTGACCGGCATGGGCCGCGAAGAAATTGCTGTCGAAGCCATGAAGCGTGGCGCCAAAGATTATCTTTCTAAAGACAACCTCGACACCACCTCACTCCTGCGCGCCATCACTAGCGCACTCGAACGTCGCCGACTCGAAACCGACCTCCGCCGGCAGTCTATCGCGCTGCACGATCGTAACCAAGAATTCCAAACCGACCTTAACCTCGCCCGCGAAATTCAGTTAGCCTTCCTACCTCAGACTTATCCGGTCTTCCCGGCGGGAGTTGCCGCGAACCAAAGCGCGTTTCAATTTTGCCACCGGTATCTGCCCACTACCGTGCTGGGCGGTGATTTCTTCAATGTCTTCCCGGTGGCAGATGGTCGCGCCGGCTTGCTCATCAGCGATGTGATGGGCCACGGCGTTCGCGCCGCGTTGGTCACTGCCATCCTCCGCGCCCTTGCGGAAGAATTTGCACCGGTGGCTGGCGATCCCGGCTTGTTCCTTTCCAAAATCAACAAGCGACTCACAACCATCCTGCAACGAACCAGGCTACCGGTGTTTGCCACGGCTTGCTACCTTGTCGCCGACGCGCAAACCGGCCAAGTCAATTTTGCGCAAGCCGGTCACCCCGCGCCGCTGCACCTCCAACGCCACGCCGGCAAGATCACTTCACTCGCCGGCACCATCCGCCAACCCGGTCCAGCTCTCGGCGTGTTTGAGGATGCGACTTTTCCAGTGGGCATCACAACGCTGACAGCCGGTGACTCCATCATCTTGTATACCGATGGCTTCGTCGATGTTGCCGACAAAACCGGCCAACTCTATGGCGAAGAACGGTTGCTGGCCGCACTCCACCAGCACACCAATCTGCCAACCGATAAATTGTTCGACACGATTCTCACTGAAATTAAAACTTTTTCTGGTGCGTTGGAATTTAATGACGATGTCTGCCTGCTAGGGATGGACGTGAAGCGCGTGAGCCGGTGAGACTCGCGCTGACTGTTAGCTTGGCATTGGCACTCAGTCACGCGCACGGCGAAGTTGCTCGGCTGCCGGGCTTACGCGTGCAGTCGGAAGAAAAACTCGTTGAAGCAACCGGGCAAATTTCCCTCACCAACGGCATCCTTGAATTTGTCGCTGTCGAGACCGGTGGGCGCGACTATGAAAGCTTGCTGACGTTGACGTGCCGGCCCTCCGCATTAAAGTTTGCACTACTACTGCTCGGATTACCGGCCGGCGAGACCAATGGGGCGCCGTTGCGGCTCGACATCGAATGGGATGTCGCCGGTCAGTCGCACCGCGTACCTGTAGAAACCTTATTGCTTGACCGCGCCACCGGTCAGCCACCGGCCCCGTTGCTATTCATTTTCTCCGGTTCGTTTTTCGGCCCCGACCTGACCGGCAGCAACCAGATTTTCTACGCCGACATTGAGCAGGCCCACGTGGCATTGTGGTGGCAGCCATCCGTGTTGATCAATGTACGCGGCGACCGCGGCAATCCGTACCGTGGTGATGATCAAGGTTTTGAGGTCAATTCAAAACTTGTGCCGCAGGCTGGTACACCGGTAAAATTGATTTTTCGTCCGCGCGAGTAACCAATGAGCCAGCCCTGGATTTTGGTGGACGGTTACAGCGTACTGCATTTCTGGCCGCGTTTGCGCAAGCTAGCCGGCCGGTCGCTGGAAACTCAGCGGGCCGCGTTGATTCATGTGCTCCAGCAATACGGCGATGCAACGGATTGTCGGGTGACGGTGGTTTTCGACGGTTATGCCGCCAAGCACAAGCCTGACAAGGCGGAACCGACACTCGGCCTAGAAGTGCTTTTTTCTGACGCCGGCAAGACTGCTGATGATGTGATCGAGCGACTGGTCGGCACTGCTGAACGCCCCGGTAACATCCGCGTGGTGACTTCAGACAACTTGGAACGTCGGACGGTTGAGACGCTGGGCGCCCAAAGTGTTTCAACGGAGCTGTTTGAGGCGGAGGTCACAGCGACACTGGGGGCGTTAGACCGGCTCGTACGCGAATATAGTCGCACCCGCCGCCTGCACTCGTTCCGACAGGATTTTACCGACTGACGGCCACGCGGAATCACAGGTTGACAGGATTGGTGCTCTGAGGTTAGATTTGCCGCATTGTATGGAGGACACTTTGTCATGAAATTGCTCAGCAGAATTGCCTTGGCGATTGCGATTGTAGCGTGCGTTGGCGCAGTTTTTTTTGCGTTTAAGCTTGGTGGCAATCGAGATGCATGGCATGCCACCGCCGACAAATTTGAAGTGGAAAAAACAAAGTTGACCAAAGACTTGGCCGACACACGCACCGATCTCACCACCACCAAACAGGACCTGACTAAAGCTCACGACGACCTCACCAATACTAAGGGCGAACTCGAAGCCGGTAAGGTCGCGTTGGCGACTAAGACCCAAGAGACTGACAAATTGCAGGCCTCGCTCAATGCTAGGTCAGCCGAACTCGCGCAGGTAAAATCCGACCGCGACACCGTGCAACAAGCCATAGATAGCATCAAAAAAACCTTAACGGACGCCGGCACCGACATCGGCAGCATCGCCCAGCTTGGCGATCAGATCAAAGCACAATCGGAAGAAAATCGAATCCTCGGCCAGCAGCTCGCCATTATTCGCAAGGATGCGGTTGCATGCAAAGACAAGGTTTTACAACTTACCACAACACCGACCAATCTCCGTGGTAGCATCGCGGCGGTGCAAGATAACTGGGGATTTGTTATCATTGATATCGGTCGTGACAAGAGCGTCCAAACCAACACCGACTTTATTGTGTCGCGCGATGACAAAATGGTTGCCAAAGTGCAAGTGCGTAAAGTCGGCGATAACACCAGCGTAGCCGAAATCTTGCCAGGCTTTCCGAAAACCCAGCCGCAAGTCGGCGACGCCGTTGTGCGCAACTAAGGTGCCGGTATGAAGCACTGGTTGTTGTTATTACTATTGACGGCAACGGGTCTCGGTATTGGCTGCGCTACATCATCGACTGACGAAAAAATCAGCACCATTCCGTGGAATCGTCCACAACCTTGGGAAGGTACCGGCGCACTTGGCGGTATGCGTCCACCCGGCGCGCCGTAGTAACCGCCCATGCCGGACCGGTTCGTCACCCAAACTATTCACGACAAAACGCTGGACGTGTCACTACGGCCCAGCTTGTTTGCTGATTTTGCCGGCCAAGCCAAAGTCAAGGAACGCCTCGAACTCGCCGTTGCCGCCGCCCAACTCCGCCACGAATCACTCGACCACATTCTCCTCAGCGGTCCGCCAGGTCTTGGTAAAACCACACTTGCTCACATTCTCGCCAAGGCAATGGGCGGCAACATCATCGTTACCAGTGGCCCGGTGATCGAGAAAGCCGGGGACCTAGCCGGCCTCCTCACCAAACTTGAAGCCGGCGATCTGCTGTTTATTGACGAAATCCACCGGCTTCAGAAGACCGTCGAAGAATACCTCTATCCGGCGATGGAAGATTTTCGATTGGACATCGTGATTGATCAGGGCCCGAACGCCCGCAGCGTAAAATTGCAGTTGCCGCGGTTCACTCTAATCGGTGCGACCACACGCAGCGGCTTGCTAACTTCTCCAATGCGATCCCGGTTCGGCCTCACCGAGCGGCTCGATTACTACTCGGCCGCCGAACTTGCCGGCATCATCACGCGCGCTGCCGGCATCCTCAGTGTGCAAATTGATGACGGCGGCGCAAACGAAATTGCCAGACGGTCGCGCGGCACACCGCGGATTGCGAACAATCTCCTAAAACGTTGCCGTGATTTCGCCCAAGTCAAAGCTGGTAATGCACCCATTGATGCCGCGATCGCCGATAAGGCGCTCGCGATGTTGGAAATTGATGAGCATGGCCTTGACGAAATGGACAAGCGCATCCTCGAAACACTTGTCATCAAGTTTACCGGTAAGCCCGTCGGTATTAATTCACTCGCCGTTGCAGTCGGCGAAGAGCCGGACACGCTCGAAGAAGTTTACGAACCGTTTCTAATCATGCAAGGCTACCTCCAACGCACTCCGCAAGGCCGTGTCCCAACCGAATTAGCCTTCAAAAAACTCGGCATCCAGCCTGTCAAACGTCAGAACGATCTGTTCTGAGCGGCTAGCGGCCAGCTTTTCATAGCAGTTTATTCCGCGCCTCTGCGTTGCGCGCACCCGCCGTCTGGAAATAATCGTCCAACAACTGCAGCTCAAATTCCTGCGCGATTTCCAACGCAGTACGCTTCTCGGAGCGACTGGAGAGCATTGCCGCACCAATATTTGGCGGAATATTGATTTGCACTTCGTCGCGATACCGTCGCTCGATTGCCGGAAACTTAGCCGCGTTATAGTCGAGGTGCACTAGCACCCGGTCGAGGTTGATCTGGGCGCGGGCAATGGCGGTGTAGCAGTCAGTCAGTGCGATGGGCCGGCCAAACGGGTCAAGTACACCGCCGCCGTGAAATGGGAGCGCTGCAGCGAAAAACGCGCGGCAGGAGTAGGCCCACGAGCTTTGCATCAGTCCGCCGTGATACATACTCGCAAAGGTGATGATGTCCGGCTTTAGTTTGACGTACTGCTGGCGCAGTTCATCAAAATTTAAGTCGAAACAAATCGCACCACCCAACCGGCCAATGGCAGTGTCCACCACTACAGCGCCTTTGCCGGGCTTCAGTCCCTGCTCAATTTCGGAAATGGTCAGAAATGTTTTATGATACGTGCCAAGTATGCGGCCAGCCGGCCCAATGAAAACAATCGAGTTATGGACGCCATCGGCATCGCGGAGTTTGACCGACCCAACCAAGTGACAATTCTCAGCGGCAGCAAACTCTTGATAGAGCGTCAGGAGTGCGCCCGGCCGTTGAACCTCCTCAGCTTCTTTGATGGCTTGAGCCAGCGCCTCAATCGTCTCACTCAAGACAACGAGGTTAAGCCGCAACCCGCGCAGGTTGTTCAGAGTTGCCGCGGTATCTTCCAATACCAACGCCCGGACGTTTTTCTGTCCGGTGAGATGTTCTTTCGTGTATTGGACTGCCGCGACATTTACGAACTTAGCCATAAGAAAACCATTACCATCCCGGCCTGGTCCGTCAATCACGAACACGCCGGCACGGGCACTATGCAGCGTTAATTGATCTTTTTAATTCCTGCTTCCGACCGACCGGCTCATCTGGTTCCGGCCACAACGAATCGAGACTTGTGCCGGGGGCTTCTTGAGCCAACACTGCAACTGCCGCGCGCGCGCCTTTGGCAAATCTTACCGGCTGAATCCCGGCATCAAGTGCGAGCCGCATTGTGCCAATCAGCCGATCCTGCCAACTTAGCTTGCGGCGCGGGTCACGGATAATGCGCACGACGGCATCGCTGAGCCACGGATTCGTCATCCGCCGGAGCAAATCTTCAGCGTAAGCTTGGTAGCCGGCCGGCGTGAACAACGGATCGAGTCCGCCGCGACGGGCAATCAATGCCGGGCCGGATTCCACGAGAAACGCCTCCCGGCCTAGCTGCATCAACTCTGCGTCACCGGCTAGGTCGGACATAAACTGGTAGCCGCGCTGGTTCGCGAGATAACCAAGCAAGGCGTGAACGGCATTGTGCCCATACAGTTTCGCCTCCTCAAACGGAAGCAAGTCCGGTTTCTCGGCAAACACTTCGATACCGCGCCGGAACCCCGGTACGCTAATTTGCGTGATGAGAATCCGGTTAAACTCCTCGACCAAAAACGCGCGCGGCAAATCGTCCGTGATCGCGACTAAGCTGCCGGTTGCGGTGACGACACCGCTCATTTTGCCGATGACGGTGTTGAGGAATTGATGATTTACCGACAATGACGGCTGTAACTTGCGCACCGCGGCTTCAAGTAGTTCGGCGGCATGGTTATTGTTTTCAGCGGTGTAAATTATCGCCGGCGACCGCAATCCTTCGGCGAGTAGCGGTGCGACCGACGAAAAGAAATCCACACTCGGCAACGCGGTACAAATTTCGCTGGCTTCGCCAAGCGCCGCGAGCAGGGCGATCCGGTCGGTGGGATCTTTCGGGTTCAATGCTTCGATGCCGGTGATTTCGTGGACTTCGAGACCAGCCGGCGTGGCGACGTTGACCCGGTAACGGCCGCCACTGTGGCGCAATGCGGCAACGACATCCGGCAATACCTCGGCAACGACGAGCCGATCGAAGTTACCGGAGCGAAACGCTTCGTAGAGGAACAATCCACCCTGGATTGCGCCGAAACCGAAACCGACAAATGTGCGTGGTGGTTTAGACATGATTTATTACCGGTTATCATGTCATTGCCAGCGGTGCAAGTCTGCTTGACGCCTAGCGCATCTTCGTCGGATTCCTCAACCCCGCGATGTGGACTACGAAACTACTGGCCGTCCGGCGTTTCTTCGTGCGGGATGATCAGCAGGGTTAGCATGCCGGGAATGGTGCAAATACAGACGGCCACGAAAAATCCGCGGTAACTGACCAGACTCTGCAGGATACTGCTGAGAATTCCGGCCAGCACGATGCAGAGTGACCCCAGACCGGTGGCAATAGCGAAGTGGCTGGTCCGGTAGTGCCCGTGTTGGGCGACGTACATCAAGTACACGCTGTAGCCGGCAAAGCCGAAGCCGTAGCCAAATTGATCAATAAAGGCGACTCCATACATCGTCCAAGTGGGTGGGTGGGCGAACGCGGCCCACACGTAGAGCAGGTTGGGGGCGTGCATGCACACCACCAACGGCCAGAAACTGCGGCGCAATCCATACCGGCTGATGATCGCGCCACCGGCGATTCCACCCAGGATGATTCCCACGATGCCGGCCCCGCCGTTGATGACGCCAACCTCGGCGACCGTGAGTCCCATTCCGCCAACCGCGCGCGCGTCACGCATGAACAGCGGCGCGACGAGCGTCACCATCGCTTCTCCAAACCGGTAGAACAGGATGAACGCCAACACCGCCCCGAAACGCGGTTGCCGCACGAAGGTCGTAAATGTGTCCGCCATCACGGTTCCTCGCAAGCTCGCGCGAATGCCGGCGACCACCGGCACGAATGCCACGAGGCTGGCCAGCAGCAGGCCGGTATTCCATCGCAAGGCCGGTGTGTCCAACTGCCAGACGGCCAGCACCGGCGCCGTGGTAGCGCGGTTAAACAACCACCAACTGCCATGCCCCGCCAGTCGCAAGCCGCCGGCCAAGATACCGTAGAGGCACACACCGGCCAGAACCACGAATGCCGTCCGGTAAAAGTTACCGCGATTTTCCGCGGTCGAGACAGCGGCCGACGGGATATCCATGGCCAAGCGCGGCAGAAAGAAGCGCGCGTACAACGAACCGCCGCCGTACAGCCCGGCCAACGCCACGATGACGACCGTCCAACTACCCACGATCGAGACGCCTGTTTGTTGCAGGACGCCGGCCAGGAAGACCAACCCACCAGTGCAGAGCAGCCGACCGGCGCGGAAACAGGCGCTTTGCACGCCGACGAAGCCGGCTTGTTGTTGTTTGGTCAACGCAAACAGGTACAAGCCATCGAGCGCGATGTCGTGCGTTGCCGAGGCGACTGCGATCAGAAACAAGACCGTCAGTGAAATTGGGAAGAATGCCGGCAACCGCAGCCCAACCGCCAGCCCGGCTAACGCCGCGATGATTACCGATTGCGCTGCGAGCACCCAGCGGCGCCGGGTGAGATTTAAATCCACCACCGGTCCCCAAAATAATTTCAACATCCACGGCAATCCCAGCAAACTGACCCACAACGCGATCCGGGCGTTTGGAATCCCGAGGTCCTTGTACAAGAGCGTTGCCACCTCGCGCACCAGCGTGGCCGGTATCGCTTGCATAACATAGAGTACCGGCACGAAGATCCACGGACGAATTGCCGCAGACGACAGCGGGTTTGCGTGCCCGCTTCTCGTCCGACTCGATTTGTCGGACTCGGCTTCCGCTGGGTTGGTGTTCACGTCACTCTATCTGCCCGGTTACCGTGGATTCGACAACTGAAAAATCATGGAATTCAGAATTTCACTCTTACGTTCACCTTGCAATCTTACCAGAATCAGGGCGGCGGCGTCCAATGGCACACCTGATGGCGGACAGCGCGAGCGTGATCTTGCCAATCATCGTGCTGTTTTCTTCACCAAAAAAACATTCATCAAAGGCATCGCCACGACCGGCATCAAGGGCTGAAGAAAGGATTTCGTCGCTGCTCCTCACCGACGGTCGTCAACGGGCCGTGGCCGGGACAAATCACTGTGGCAGCCGGTAAGCTAAAGATGTTGTCCCGGTTGGTCTGCAACGCTTCCTGGTAATCCACCAACGCGCCGCCCATCGAGCCGGCAAAGAGCGCGTCGCCGGTAAAGACCAGTCGGCGTGCCAAGCCGGTCACGACGTAGCTCGTACCACCGCGCGTGTGGCCGGATGTCCGGCGTGATTGGACGCACAAACTGCCAACCTGAAATTCCCGGTCATCAGAAAACAGCTCGGCACCGGCCAGTGGTTCGCGTGCACTAACGAAAGCGCGCGCGCCGGTATGTTGCTTGAGTCGGTCGATATCTCCGACATGGTCACCGTGAATGTGCGTGAGGAAGATTTGCCGGATGTTTACGCCAAACGCCAGCATGGCAGCGCAATCCATTCCGGTATCGAACGCGGCGGCTTCGCGTGTGATCGGATCGAACACGACGTAGCTGTTCACTGTCATGTCACCAAATGGCGTGGTGAACATCGCAAAGCCGTTAATTGCATCAGTATCGTGCGGATACCACGTTTGCCGGTAACTAGCCATGAGCGCGTCCGCACCCAAGCCCAGCGTCACAGCCAATTGCCGAAGGCCGACTTCGTCGTACGGGCCGGTTGGCGGACGAACGCGCAAGCCACGGCAGGCTTTGCCGATTATGTCGTCGCAATTGTCTTCGAGTGGAATACGCACATTGGTAATTTAGCAGGATTCCCAGTCTTGCTAAAGCTGAACGTTTTGCCTATGCTGACGACTGCGAATTTCATGGACTACGTCAAACACGCCCGGACTGTCTTCGACATCGAGATTGATGCGCTTCGCCAGACGCGCGCACGGCTCGATGGCGGCTTTTCTGCTGCGGTCGAGTTAATCACAGAGACCCTACAAAACAAGGGTAAGGTGATTGTGATGGGCATCGGTAAGTCAGGTAATATTGCGCATAAAATCGCGGCGACGCTGGCAAGTACCGGCACGACTAGCGTGGTGCTGGATGCGGTAAACGCGCTGCACGGCGACTTGGGCGTAGTCAGTGATGGCGATGTGGTTTTGGCGCTGAGTTATTCCGGTGAGACAGAAGAATTGTTACGCATCTTACCGGCAATCAAACGATTTGATGTAAAAGTAATCGCCGTTACCGGTTTTCCAAAATCGCAGATCGCCCGGCACAGCGATATTGTACTCAACGTTCACGTAAAAAAGGAAGCGTGCCCATTCAATCTCGCACCAACGGCTAGCACAACGGCCACGCTGGCGTTGGGTGATGCGTTAGCGATGTGTGTGCTCGATGCGCGTGGGTTTAAGAAAACTGACTACGCCAAATTGCATCCAGCTGGGGCAATTGGCAGCACGATGTTGGTGAAGGTAAAGGATATTATGCGCACCGGTGCGCGGTGTCCGGTTATTCCGGAATTGGCACCGGTCAAGGATGCGATTTTGGCGATGACGAAGGCCCGCAAATCTTTGAAACGGGCATCTTTGCGAATTTCAATAGTCGCCGTGACACCATC
>JBAXAT010000003.1:0-19007 GCA_037142335.1 Verrucomicrobiota bacterium
GCAGTTCTGGTTGATCTGGATGGTGCTGTGCATGAACGTCAGCGCCGGCATCGGCATCATCGGAATGGCGTCGCCGATGTTGCAGGAGGTGTTTGGCGGAAAACTGATTGGCATCGCAAAGCCGTTGGCGGATTTGACGCTCGAACAAAAAGCCAGCGTGGCCAGTATCGGCGCGGCGTTTGCCGGGCTGCTGAGTTTGTTCAACATCGGTGGTCGGTTCTTCTGGGCGTCGCTGTCTGATTTTCTGGGACGGAAACGGACATACTTTATTTTCTTCGCTTTAGGCTTGTTGTTGTACGTGGCCGCAGCGTATGCCGGTAAGGCCAAGAGCACGGTGTTGTTTGTGGGATTGTTCTGCGTGATCCTGACGATGTACGGCGGCGGCTTCGCAACTATTCCAGCGTACCTCGCGGATTTGTTCGGGACACAATTTGTTGGCGCAATCCACGGTCGCCTGCTGACCGCGTGGTCCACCGCCGGTATTCTCGGGCCGGTACTGGTGAACTACACGCGCGAATTCCAGATCGAACGCGGCGTGCCGAATGAAGCGGCCTACAACGTGACGCTGTACTTGCTGGCGGGCTTGTTGTTCCTCGGTTTCGTTAGCAATTTCCTAGTCGGCCCGGTCAAGAAGCATCATTTCATGAGCGAAGATCAGTTGGAGAAAGAATGGCGTGTCGCAAAGCAGAAGACCATAACAGCGGACGCTGCCACGGTGGTTGAGTCTACCAAGCCTAGCGCTGGCAGCTGGCTAGGCGTGGGCGTGGGTTGGACGTTGGTGGGAGTGCCTCTGGTGTGGGGTGTTTTAAAGACCGCCGATAAAGCATCTGCTTTCTTCCGCTAACTTGCTGCTCCATCGGCTAGTAGGGGCGTCGGCCCACAAGCCGTTGCTGGCTTAAGGATCGCTCTGGATTGCAGGCGGCGCCTCACGCCTTCGCGTTCAGTGCCAGCCTACTGGCATTCGGCCTATTAGTGTCGCTGTTTTTGAAATCGTCGCAGTAGTTGGTCAATTTTCTGCCGTACTGTGCGGTGGAACTCGACCTTGCGAGCTTGTTTCAAAACCAGGTTCTGCTACACTTTTACCGGCATGAAAACCATTCGCGTTGGCAAATTGAAACTCGGCGGCACCGGCGCACCATTGTTCGTCATCGCCGGTCCGTGCGTCATCGAAAACGAAACCCTGACGCTACGCACCGCCGAAAAACTTGTCGCCATCTGCGCTGACCTTGGCCTGCCATTCATTTTCAAAGCCAGTTTTGACAAAGCCAACCGTACCGCCGGTGCCAGTTTCCGCGGTCCCGGCTTGAAACGCGGTCTCGCCACGCTCACCAAAGTCAAACGCGCGCTCGGCGTCCCGGTGCTCACCGACGTTCACGAAATCACCCAATGCCGGCCCGTTGCCGAAGTTTGCGACGTGTTGCAAATCCCGGCCTTCCTCTGCCGGCAGACCGATTTGATTCAAGCTGCCGCGCACACCAAGCGTTGCGTCAACATCAAGAAAGGTCAATTCCTTGCGCCGACCGACGCGCAACACGCCGTCGCCAAAGTCGAAGCTGCCGGCAACCACAACATCATGCTCACCGAACGCGGTACGACCTTCGGTTACGGCAATCTCGTCGTAGACATGCGCGCACTCGCCATCATGCGCGAACTCGGTTACCCAGTCGTGTTCGACGCCACGCACAGCGTTCAGATGCCCGGTGCTGGCGGTTATACAGGTGGTGACCGGCGGATGGTGCCGGTGCTTGCGCGCGCCGCCGTCGCAGCCGGTTGCGATGGTGTTTTCCTCGAAACCCATCCCAATCCCGACCGCGCCAAGAGCGATGCGGCCAATCAAGTGCCGCTATCCCAAGTCCGCGATCTATTGACCAAGCTCCGCGACATTCACATCGTCGCGGCATGAAACCGGAACTCCTCGCGCCCGCTGGTAACTGGGATTGCGCCCGCGCTGCCGTCGCCAACGGTGCGAATGCCGTCTATTTCGGCCTCCAGCAATTCAATGCCCGCCAGCGCGCCGACAATTTCACCGACGCCGACTTACCGGCGCTTATGCGGTTTCTCCATGAACACAACGTCCACGGTTACGCCGCGTTCAACGTGCTAATTTTCACCCACGAGTTGCCGGTGGCCGAACGCCAGCTCATCGCGCTCGATGCCGCCGGCGTGGATGCGGTGCTCGTCCAGGATTTGGGGCTGGCTGTGCTAGCGCAAAAACTCGGACTGCGCATGGAAGTTCACGCCTCGACGCAAATGACCATCACCTCGCCGGAAGGCGTCGCGTTTGTGGAACGGCTCGGCATCAAACGCGTCGTCATTGCCCGCGAAACTTCGCTCCGGGAACTCGCCAAGTTTGGTGAATCGCCGGTCGAACTGGAAACTTTTGTTCATGGCGCGCTCTGCGTCGCCTACTCTGGCCAATGTCTTACCAGCGAAGCGCTCGGCCAACGCAGCGCCAATCGTGGCGAATGCGCGCAAGCCTGCCGTCTGCCGTACCAACTCGTCGTGGATGGCGCGGTAAAAGATTTGGGTGAGCGCCGGTACCTGCTTTCGCCGCAAGACCTCGCGGCGGTCAGCGCGATCCCAGAATTGCTCCGGCTCGGCGTGACCGGTTTCAAGATTGAAGGCCGGTTGAAATCGCCGGAATACGTCGCGGCCACGTGCCAAGTTTATCGGAAGGCTATTGATGCCGTGACCGGCGAATTCCCAGCGGACGACCGGTACAAACTGGAGCTGGCCTTCTCGCGCGGCCTGCACACCGGCTGGCTTAACGGCGTGAACCACCAAACCCTCGTGCCGGCCCGGTACAGCACCAAGCGCGGCCCATTCGTCGGCGTGATCAAGACGGTTTCCTACGATCACGTCGTCGTGGTCTGCGAAACGCCGGTCAAGGCGGGCGATGGCGTTGTGTTCGATACCGGCGGGGATGCCGACGACGAAAAGGGCGGGCGCGTCTGGGAAGCGCGCGAGGGCGCGTTATATTTCGAGCGCGGCAAAATTGATTTCACGAAGCTCAAGGCCGGCGACCGCGTCTGGAAAACGAGCGACCAGATTCTCACGCGCGAACTGCGCCGAACTTTTACCGGCGACATCCCGAAGCCAAAGCGTCGGCTCGACTTCATCGTCACCGGCAAAGCTGACGGGCCGCTGACAATCGAAGCCAACGGCGTGCGCGTGTTCTCGGCGATACCGCTGCAAACAGCGTACAAGCGCCAGTTGAACACGCCGGCATTGCGCGACCAGATCGGTCGGCTCGGCGATACGGATTATGTGCTCGGCGAGATCACGAACAAAGTGTCCGGCCAGGTTATCCTGCCGGTCAGCGAGCTTAACCGGCTGCGCCGTGAACTCGTTTCAAAGTTGCCGGTGCCGGTTTCGGCGGAACCCCGGCCAACCATCGCGCCGGTCTTGCCGGCGCTCATGCCCAAACGCACTGCGCCGACCGGGCAGCCGCAGCTCAGCGTGTTGTGCCGGACAATGGAGCAACTGCAAGCCGCGCTGGCAGCCGGCGTGAAAACCATTTACGTGGATTTTGAAGATTTGCGCCGGTATCCCGACGCGGTGACCGCAACACGCGGGCAGGCGGAGATTTGGCTGGCGACACCACGCATTCAGAAAGCCGGTGAACAAGGTTTTTTTGAGCTGATCGCAAAGGCGCAGCCAACCGGCGTACTCATTCGCAATCTCGGGGGACTGGATTTCTTCCGCCGCAGCGCGCTCCGCAAAGTCGGCGACTTCTCGCTAAACGTGGCGAACCCGTTGGCGGCGGACTTGTTGCTGCGCGAAGGCTTGGAGCGCGTGACAATTTCCTACGATTGCAACGCGACGCAGGTGCTCGACTTGCTGCAAACCGTTTCGCCGGCAGGCTTGGAACTGGTGATTCACCAACACTTGCCGATGTTTCATATGGAGCATTGCGTGTTCGCGGCGTTCCTGACTACCGGCACCGACCACACGAACTGCGGCCGGCCGTGCGACCGGCAAGTCTTGAAACTGCGCGACCGCGTCGGCGTCGAGCATCCGATCAAGGCGGACGTGGGTTGTCGGAACACGGTGTATCACGCCAAGGCGCAAAGCGGCGGCGAATTTCTCCGGCAATTCCTGGAAGCCGGCGCGCGGGCGTTTCGGATTGAGTTGTTGGACGAGGACGCGGCGCGGACGCAGCAGGTGATCGAGGCCTACCGGCAGCTACTCGCCGGCAACGCGGCCGGGCTGGACCAGCTGAACGTGGTTCGCCAACTCGGCGTCACCAGCGGCACGTTGACCGTCTTGGGCTGACCGGTAACCATCGGTTTGGCAGCGCCAAACGTCACCACAGATGCCATTTCCAAGGTCAATGTTGCCATAACCGTGGCAAGGGATGGAGCATTTCTCACAAGAAATGAAGCAACTCTCAGGAGAAATGCAACGTTTCTCCGAGGAAATGGAACAACTCTCAAGAGAAATGGAGCATTTCTCCCAAGCAATGGAGCATTTCTCCGAAGAAATGTAACGTTTCTCCGAGGAAATGAAGCAACTCTCTGGAGAAATGGAACGTTTCTCCAGAGCAATGGAGCATTTCTCCAAGGAAATGTAACGTTTCTCCCAAGAAATGCAGCATTTCCCCGGTGCTTTTTAACGGCAGTTGCCACCCCAACAGTAACATTTTCAGCAACTTATGCAGATTTTGTCTGAAAATCGTCTACCGGCAGCTATTCGCCGGCAACTCGGTATCACCAGCAGGCCTTGATAGTCTTGGACTGACCGGCACTGGTACTGGGGGCGGATTCGGGTTGACGTGGGGGCGGTGGAGTTTCACAATCGCTAACAGAACGACGGCGCGAATGAAAGCAAGTCAGCGTAAGGAAAGATTGCAATGATCATTATTCAAATCTTCGCGGTCGTATTTATCGCCAGTCTGTGCATCGTACTGGCAGGGGTTCCCATCTGGCTCACGTGGAAGACTTTTTTTGGCAACGGAAAAGTGTTGGGCGTGTCCGTGCGGGGTTGGGCAGCTCCTTGGCTAATTATCGCAGCAGTCTGTGCGGTGGTGCTGATATACTCTGAATTACCGGGTATCCTTGCTGACCGTGACCCGCAGGCACCGGTTGGAATGTTCTTTTTTGGCGTGGTGGTTAGCGGGCTGTTTCCCTTGTCGCTGTTAGTCGGCCGGTGTGTGTTGACGGTTTGGCGGGTGGCGAGCAGACAACGAAGTAATACCCGCGACGGGGTACCGGAGTTTGTTTGGATTTTGGCGGGACTGGCACTCTTAGGGATGGCGAGTATTCTGATTGTAATGCACCGGTGTAATACACGCTTAAGGGTGGAGGTTAGCAATCGGGCGGCATCTCCGGAGACGCTCCGCGAAGTCTATCAAAAGTCTCGCCACAACTGGGTGGACTATGACATCAAATGCAAACTTGCAGACCATCCGCGTTTGCCTAATGACATTGTGGAGTTGCTGGCTAGTGACCTTGACTTTGGAATACGCAATCGGATTGCGCTAAATCCGGAAACTGATGCAAGCGTTTTAAGAAAACTGTCACATGATTCTGACCGCTGGGTTCGTCAAGATGTGGCTTGGCGGGATGATTGTCCTGATGATGTGTTGAGTAATTTATGTATTGATGCGCAAGCTAATGTGCAGCAGGCGGCACTCAAACAAATGGAAAAGAGAAAGATATTGCCCCGGCGCTGACCACCGCTATGGATGTTGGGCTACCAGTCGGTTACTCGTCTTTTTTACGCTGCTCTTCGGGGTAGATGATCAGGCGCGTGCGGTTGGTGTCGGTCACGTCGGATTCGACATCCATTCTTTCCTTGCCGTGCCACAGCGTGATTTTCTTGCCGGTAACGACACCATCGGGCGTTTCGACTTTCGGGTTGCCGGTAAGGATGGCTTTTTCGTCGCTGGCGATGTAATCGGCGTTATCGCAGGTGGCTTTTTTCTGGTCGATGTGAATTTCGACGGCACCGGTGGAGGTAATCCGCTGGATGGAGCGGACTTGGTTGGTGACGTCGTTGACGATGTTGTTCGTGCCGCCAAAGAAGACGGTCATCTTGTCGGCGCGCAAGGTCAGGCGCGGGTCAATCACGACGACGTTGCCTTCGAAGGTGCCGACGTTGCTGACGTAGTCGGATTGCATCCGGTCACTGTTGATGACAGTGGGTTCGTTGGTGCTGGCGCGGGCGACGCCGGTAAGAAGGAGGGCAAGGATGAGCGGTTTCATGGTTTGTTGGCGGCGGGCGCGAATAGGGAACTATTTTTGATGATCATTTGGACGTTGTGGCGAACGAGGATGGTGGTATTGCTGCCACTCCAGTCAGCGCCGAGGCCGGTCAGGCTCATGTTTTCACGTTCGATACGGACTGGCGCATCAGTGGCAGCGCGGTTATTGGCACGGTCGAGGACGCAGATCGGCGTGGTAAAGACGAGGTTGACTTGATTGCTGGCGTAAAACTCGGCGCGGGTGTTGAGAATATCCATCAAGCCGTCGGGGCGGAACGTGGCGCGGTCGCCGGTGAGTTTCCACTGAAGATTGCCGTTAGTATCGCGCTGGGGCACTTCAAATTTTTCAATGTAGCCGGTTGCGGCCGGTGGCTCAGCACGCACGCTGCCGGTCAGGCATAAGCCGGTAAGCAGGAGTGCGAGATATTTTGCAATGGCTTTCTCCCAGCGGCCGGTCGCTTTCAAAATCATTTCGATGACTTCCCGGACCGCGCCGTTGCCGCCGGTACGCTTAGTGATGTAATGCGCCACGGCTTTGACTTCGGTAACAGCATTCGGAACGGCCACTGCTAAGCCGACGCGGCGCAAGACCGGTAAGTCCACGAGTTCATCGCCGACGAAACAAATCTCGTCGTCGCTGAGACGGTATTCAGCTTTGACGGTTTCGACGAGTTCCATTTTGTTGGTGGGCGCTTGGAGGACGATTTTTACGCCGAGGTCGGCGGCGCGTTTAGTCGTGGCTTTCGAGGGCCGCCCGGAAACAAACCCAACCAGTAAGCCGGTCCGCAAGGCCATCGCGATGCCGTGTCCGTCTTGAATATCAAAACTTTTGAATTCTTCACCGGTACTGGTGAAATGAATTTTGCCGTCGGTAAGAACGCCATCTACATCGAGGAGTAGACAGCGAATCTTTTTGAGCCGGCGGCGGAGCGTTGGTTTCATGCCGCTGTGGTTCTTACTCTAAAACCGTAGCGAATAAAAGTAAAACCAACTGGAGCGGCTACTTCGTTTTGGCTTCCAGCGCCTGCTTGGCGTCGTCGAGGATGTCCGCGGCCGGCACAATGATTGGCATGACACCCATGCCACCGGTGCCGGCGAACATACTCGCCATATTTGCCTCGCCGCCGGTCGATGCATTGCGGATCAAAATGATTCCAAGCGGCGCGCCGGTCAGTGTAAAGACCGGTGAGCCGATGCCAGAAGAACCACCGGGACTGAGCACGTAAAACGGTCGCGGTTTTGTGACCAGCGCGTCCACGCGCTCCAGCGAAACCGTGACGACCCGGTTGGCAATCTTGCCAAGCCGGTTAAGGCAGACGACTTCGTCGAGCACCTGCGGCTGACCGGACTTGGTCAGATCCAACGCCGGCAATGGTTTGGCCGGCTTCTCAGTCGGACGCAGATAGGCCAAGTCGAGGTCCTTGTCGCGTAACACGATTTCTGCCGGCAACTCGGTGTCGTCAGCGAGGATGATTTTTACATCCTTCACTTCGGTCTCAACCTTGAATTCCTGTGGCGCCCCACGTTGCCGGGCTTTCAGCATTGCGCTTGGATCAATCGTCGTCAGCGAAATCACTGTCAGTCCGCCCGGATCAATCATTGTGCCGACCACCTCGGTCTTGGATTCATTTTGCTGATCGCGTCCGCCAAATGAAATGTTGTAACTGACAACCAACCGGACCGTGACGACGGCGTCTTGGTTTTTTGCCAAAATCTTGCGGCCGGCCACAGCACTGTCATCGGCCATCACGCCGCCGGTCATGGCAAATGCAAGTAAACTGATGCTGAGTAATGTTTTCATGTGGGTTTCCTACTTGCCGGCATCCCAGTTGGGTTGGAGTTCAAGATACCGGGTGTGAATACCACGCAACACGCGCAGCACGACAAACTTCGTTTTCTGGTCGCTGACCGCTTTCATCTGCGCCTGCAACCCGGCCACGTCGGCGACTGGCGCATCGTTAACAAATTGGATGATGTCGTTGACATGCAAATCGCCAAGCGCCGCCCAGCCGCCGTCCTTGACTTCGGTGACGAGCGCACCCGGCGTGTCTTCCGGTAGGTCGTCGTGGACGCGGTCGAAAAAGCTCAAATCGCGGGTGGCGAATTCAAAGTTGAGGTTCTGATATTTTTTCATCTCGCGGTCGAGCTTCGGCGACCGGACTAATTTCACCGGCAGTTTGAGCAACTTACCGGCGCGCATGAGCGTGAACTCCGGTTTGTCATCGACCCGGTATTGTCGGATTCGGTTGGTGAAGACCTCCTCGTCGCCCGGCTGCGACGCCGGGATTTTCTCGCCATCAATCGCCAGCACAAGGTCGCCGGCTTGCAGTCCGGCTTCGGTTGCTGTGCTGTGCGGATAAACCTGCGTGAGACGTACGCCGGTCACGCCGTTGGTCCCGAGCTGTTCAGCCATCTCGCGCGTGATGACCTGCACCGCGACCGGTAACCACGCTTTCCGGGCTTCGAGGCCGGGATCGTCCTGGTCCCGGATTCCAACTTTGACGACCGTGAGAAACCGTTCGGTGCGTCGCGTGAACTCGACGACAACTGGTACCGGTACTTTTTTGTCTTTCGTTAACTCACGCGTCAGTTCGATGAGATCGGCGACATTGTTAACCGGTTTACCGGTGACGGTTTTGATCACGTCGTTTGCTTGTAAATTAGGTTTCGCCTCGCCGCCGGGACCGCCGGTGCGGAGCGAGGTGACGAGCACGCCGTCGCGGCAGTCGAGTTTCATTTCCTTGGCGGTCATGAACGAAATGTTTTTTGTGGTCAAACCCCACTGCTTGAATTCGGTTTGCCGGAACACGGCCGGCTCGCGTTCGGCGGTTTTGATTTTGAACCGCATAGCCTTGATGCCGCGCAACCCGACAGCTTCGACTTCTTTGCCAATCGGAATGCTAGCCACCATCAGGTTGAGCACCGGCAACTCTTCGTCAAAGCGGACGCTGATCTCTTTGTCGTCGAGCCTCCACAAAATATCCCCCGACTGGAAACCAGCTTTCGCTGCCGGTGAGTCAGCCACGACCCCGCTAACTAGTACACCGCGCGTCAGCCCGGTGCCTTTCAGCAATGGCTGGATTTCAAGACCGAGCCAACTGCGTTGTACGGCACCGTTGGTAATGAGTTGCTCGGCAGAATCACGGGCGAGGTTGCTTGGAATCGCGCCGCCGAGACCGAGACTGATTTCATTGACGCCGATGACGGCGCCGGCCAAGTTTACGAGTGGTCCGCCGGAGTTACCGGGAAAAATTGCGGCATCGTGCGCAATCCAGCGGACGAGTGATCCGACATCTTCGCCTTCCATTTCGAAACCGCCGAAGCGGCGGAACCTCGCCGGCATCGTCATTTTGGCATTACTGATGATTCCGCGTGTGACTGATTGTGATAATGCTAGTGGGCTGCCCAGTGCCAAAACCGTATCACCGACCGCGACGCCGGCAGAATCACCCCAGTCGACAGTCGGAAATTCAGCGTGGTTGGTATTGTCGAGCTTTAGCACGGCGATGTCAGTCAGTGGGTCGGTGCCGACGAGTGTAGCTTCAATTTCTTCGTTGTTTGAAAACACACAGACGGCTCGTGTTGCGCGTCCAGCCACGTGGTGGTTGGTGACGACAAACCCCTGTTTCTTAACGATAAAGCCACTGCCACTGGCTTCGTGTTTGACTTCGCGACCTTGCGAATATTCCACCCAAACGACTTGAATGCGCACCAATGCCGGCTTCACTCGCGTAATGGCGTGTTCCATGGCTGGGCGCAATGGATCGAGGGTTTCTTCTGCGAATGTGAAAACCGGTACGACCAGTAAACAAACGAGTGCAAGCAATCGATTCATAAATATATTCCTTGCCACAGCTTGTTTTTTGGCAAAAGCCAATTTACCAGCCGCAATCGAACTTATTTAGCCGGAGTTGGCGCAGGCGTGGCAAGCTTGAGCTTGTTTTTTGCGGCCTTGCCATCCTTCGAGCTGGGCCAGTGTTTGGCAACGTATTCGAGGAGTTGCCGGCCAAACTTTTGTTCGTCACCGGTGCCTTCGCTGAAATGGAAGCCTACGTAGAATAAATCGGCGGCGTCGAGGTGTTTCTCTTTCTTCAGGCGGTCAAGCAGTTTGAAGGATTTATCCGACAAGAGTGGTTGCAAGCCACGCAAGGCGCTGTCATCGGCTCGGAGATTTGGCGCGATGTCCTTTGCGGATTGTTTGAGATTGCAGACGCCCAACTCAAATCGGAGTTCATTGTCAAAACTGTCTGCGCGCATCAGTTGTTTAAGGCAATCGACAGCCTTGTTCCACTTCTTTGCTTGCTTGAACTTCAAGCCGGTATTAGTGAGTACGCCGTCCACGATTGCCGGGTCAATATTGCGTAAAAAATAGAACAAAGCTTCATACCGGCTGTTATTGGTCTCTAAATCGCGCGCGGCTAGGGCTGCGAACTTCTTGATTGTGGCCTTGTCAATGGTCTCGCTGTGCGGTTTGAGAATTTTTGCCAAACGCCACGCAGCTTCGGCATTGCGTTCGCGGCTGAGAGCGTCGAGTAGGAGTTTGGTAGATTTCTTGTGGCGAGCGAGTGCGCCGGCCGCAATCTCGCTAACTTGCGTATCTTGGTGCGCTAGCAACGTCATCATCAGTTTGTTATTGGTGTGATTATCAATGCCGGCCAGTTTACGAGCCGCGAAGACACGGACTGTAAAATGTTTGCTTTTAAGTAGTTTTTGCCACTGGCCGTCCAGTGCAGTAACTGGTGGCTGTTTTTCGATTGTGTCGAGTGCCAGTTGGACGATTTGCGGATCGGCTTCGCTGAGGTATTTGAACATCTGTTTTACGACTACTGTAGATGCGTTGCCGGACAGTTGCAGGCCATTGAGGCCAATGAGCGCGTTGCGGCGGATGTAGCCGAGGTTTTTCGGCGCAGTGAATTTCAGTAAGATATTGTGCGCATCCGCTGCGCCGATATTCCCGACCAACAACAAACAATGCGTCAGCACGCGGTCATTCTTTTTAGCGCGCGTGCTGGTCATGAATTTTACAACCTGTTTGTGCAATGCCAGACGATCTTTTGGCGCGATGTCAGCAATGTGCCGGCGCACAGCTTGGCAGGCTTCCTTTACGAGTTCGAAATCGGGATCGAACAGCACATCCAAAATTAATTGCATCGCTTCCCGCGTGTGCATCCGGGCGAGAATGTCAATCAGTAGGCGTTTTTGCTGTGGACTAGCTTTCTCGAATTGCCGGCGCAACTCGCCAATCATCTCGCCACCGGCGCTGGCAATGATGCTGGCAGCGCGGAGTTTTGTCTCCATATCGTCGGCGTCGAGTAGTGGCAACACAAACGGCACGACCGCGCGCGAGCCGATAGTCTCAAATGCTTCGAGCACATATCGGGTGAGAAGTTGGTTGGAGTTCTTGAGCGCTTCGCCGAGCGCTGTGACAACTGCCGCCTCTTTGGGGGCGAGTTCGCCGAGTACCATTGCTGCGGCACATCGACGCATCCCATCCGGGCTTTGCAACATGCCACAAATACGTTTAATCGTGCTGTCCATAACGCTCGTCACTCTACCAGACCTGCGTCAGACTTGCAATAAATCAGACTTTCTAGTAATTTGACGTCAATTGCATGAAAAATAATACCCTAAACACAACAATGGTATCACAAGTGCAACCAATTGATTTTACGGGACAAACGTCGCTGGAACAACTGCGTCAAATTTACTCACAACCGTTATTTGACCTCATTCAGCAAGCCCGTCAAATTTATCTTCAGCACTGGAAAAGTAATGAAATTCAGCTTTGCACATTGGTTAGTATCAAAACCGGCGGATGCAGCGAAGATTGCTCTTACTGTGCTCAAAGCACCCGGTACGACACCAATGTCGAGCCGGAAAAACTGCTTAGTCGCGATGAGGTTCTTGCCGTCGCTCACCGCGCCAAGTCTAGTGGATCAACGCGCCTTTGCATGGGTGCCGCGTGGAAAGGTGTTCGTGAGGGAACTCGTCAATTTGAGTCTGTCCTCGAAATCGTCAGTGCAGTCAGCAAACTTGGCTTGGAGGTTTGCGTCACACTCGGCGAGTTGACGCCAACCGCTGCCCAACAACTCAAAGCCGCTGGTGTCACGACCTACAACCACAATCTCGACACCAGCCCGGAATTTTATCCAAACATTGTTACCACGCACACGTTTCAAGACCGGCTCAACACAATCCACTATGCACAGGACGCTGGCTTGTCGGTTTGTTGCGGCGGAATTCTTGGTTTAGGCGAAAGTGTCGAAGACCGTCTCAAACTGCTGGTCGTCCTCGCTGCGCTCAATCGGCCGCCAGAAAGCGTGCCAATTAATTGCCTTGTCCCGATTCCCGGCACGCCGCTAGAACAGCAACCACCGGTCGACATTTTTGAACTTGTGCGCCTCATTGCTACCGCCCGGATTACTTTTCCACGGACAAAAGTCCGGTTATCGGCCGGGCGCGCACAGCTTTCACGGGAAGCGCAGGCACTCTGCTTTCTGGCCGGTGCCAATTCCATTTTCTACGGTAACCGGTTGCTCACCACCGGCAATCCAGATACCGCTGCCGACCTAAAATTGCTAGCCGATCTCGGGTTCACGCCGCAACGCCCGTTTAGTGACACGCTAAAAACCTTGTAATATTACCGGCGGTTCGGTACCTTACTTGGTGATTCCAATGAACCTTGAAGAACTTAGACTTCAGCGGTTGATTCAAGGTGTGTTTGTGCGGAATTACGTTGATACCCAGCGAATTGAGGTACAAGTTATTGGCCACTCTGTGTACGTCGACGGTGACTTCCGTGTTTTTGAGTACCATCCCTCACAGAAAAAAGACGACAAAGTTGAACGCGATCTCGGTGTCAGACGCACGATCATGCATGTCGAACAACAAATCCGCTGCATGGGCGAAGTGACACATCTCGAGTTGAAATTCAACAACTGGGAACGCCGTGGTACCCAGTGGGTCGCCAAACACGGCGGCTAAAACTTTTCCTCAGCAAACCACTCGGGTGGTAACTTCGCCGCGTAATCACCGGTGTAAAACTCTAGCCTAGATTTTTCCTCAGCCGGCAAGGCTTGATTTGGTGGAATAGATGACATTTCAATTCCGCGTGGAATCCACACTTCGCCAAGTCGTTTAAAGCTTGTGATTGCTAGGCGGCGTACTAGCGCCTCGTTGGGGTCGAATACTTCCGCGCGCAGCAGCGCGAAATATCTTTGTTCAATCCACAGCTTTACCCGTCCATACGGTTGGTTTGTTGCAGTCAATTCGAGCAACAAGCAATCCTGTCCGCGAGCTCTCGCCTCACCGGTTAGCTTTGCGTCTGGCCAGCGCAAAAATGGCATCCCGAGATCGTAAAACGTGAACTCTGAGCCGAGCCATTTTTCCATCAGCCGCGCGCCAGTTAGTTCGCCGGATCCGCGCAAAAACCAGCGCGGCATACCAGTCACCGGCTGAACAATCAGTAATTCGCTTGTCCCGGCCTTAAAAAGTGTGCGCGTCTCGTTTGGTGTGTTGCGTACAAGCATGGTGAGATTCGTACTCTTGTCGCGCGAAATATCGAGGCGGGCTTGCAACGAAAAATCTTGTTGTGCCCGGTGCGCCAGCATTCGTTGAATTACTACTGTTGCGTCTAACAGTGGTGGCGCGTCTTCCGCATGGACCACCGCCGTCAGCATTAGGAATAGGAGAAAAAAGCGGCGCAACATAACGTTAGATTAACGGCTGGTCGCGCCGGCAGGACTTCACCCGGTTGCCGGCGCCGAGAATTACGATATTTGCTTTGTGATCAGGTAGTTCGTTTTCTGGAACATCGGCAAAGGTGAGGATGATGACTTTATCACCGACGGCGGCGGATCTGGCGGCGGCCCCATTGAGGGAGATTTCGCCTTTTTTCTTCGCGCGAATGGCGTAGGTTTCCAAACGCGCACCGGTGGAAACGTTGAGTACGGAAACTTTTTCAAGTGGCACAATGCCGGCAGCTTTAAGTAGGTCAGGACCGATGCCGCAGCTGCCTTCATAATGCAAGTCGCACTGGGTGATAGTGCCGCCGTGCAGTTTAGCAGATAAAATTTGTCGCAATTTCATGTCAAAACATGCTAACCGGGAAGCACGTTGGAAGCAACTGTTGAAATAGTTCTTATGCAAGTCTATTGCTTTAGTAGACATAGTTAATTTTGGTCACGGCTAAATAAAGGAAGAAGGTATGAAACCAAGCAGGCAAACAGTAATCGCAGTTATCTCGGCCGCGCTCCTCATCGGCGGCGAGGCTTTTGGTCAGAGCGGTGAGGCCATTCTCGACTTGCTCACAAAAAAAGGTGTCATCACCACGAATGAAGCGAAAGCTGCGCGCGAACAATTCGACGCGCAGACCGCAAAGACCATCGAAGCTTACAACAAGATAAAGGTCTCAAGTTGGGTCAATAACCTGACATTCTTCGGCGACGGCCGGTTGCGCTACGAATGGCGCTCAGGCGCCGGTAACTTGGCCGGTGTGGGCGCGTATGACCATGCTGACTTGGATCGGTTCCGGTATCGGTTGCGCGTGGGGGTCAAAGGCGAGTTCCTCGACGACTTTTCCTACGGTCTACGATTAGAGACGGGCACTAGCGGTAATGGTGCCAACGTGACAATGGGTGGCCAAGGTTTTAACAAAAGTCCGTGGGCGAAGGGCGGCAGCGACGCCATCGAACTTGGTCAGTTCTGGGCGCAGTATAAAGCGGCGGATTGGTTGACGCTGATCGGTGGCCGGTTTGAGAGTCCGTTCCTGAATTACCAAATGGGATGGAAAGATGACATCAATCCCGAAGGTTTTGCTGAGAAGTTGCAGTTCAAGACCGAGAAGGTGGACTACTTCCTGACGTTCGGCGAGTTTGTGTATAATAACACGCTGAAGCAGAATAATTTTGGTGCCGGCGCCACAGGCGTCGATACATGGTTGCTGGGTGTGCAAGGTGGCGGCAAGGTGAAGCTCAGTAAAGATATCAGCATCATGCTGGCCCCGACTTTCTACACCTACACGAATCCTGACATGACAACGCTAGGGGTTTTTGCCCCAACGTTAGCCGGTGGCAACATTACTGGCGTCAACAAGCTCAATATTTTTGACTTACCGGCGGAGGTCGCTTTCCCGATTCCCGGGATTAATCTTCCTAGTAAGGTATTTGGCGAATTTGCCATCAACACTACTGGTGGTGAGCGCGCGATGATCGCGGGTTGGTCGGCCTATGGCAATCAAGACAAAGCCTACCAAATCGGTGCCTCGATTGGTAATAATAAGAAAAAACATGACTGGTTGATAAAAGCCTACTGGCAACATGTCGAACTCAATGCGCTGGATCCGAACCTCATTAATGGTGACATCTTCGACCAGCGCGTGAACATGCAGGGCGTCGTTGTGTCTGGAACATATCTGTTAACCGACTTCCTGAGCGCGACGGTTACCTATGCTGATGCACATGCAATTGACGATGCGCTGCCCACACTGACCGGTGCTGGAGATCTCAACGGCAACTTGCGCGATTATAATCTGCTACAGGCTGACTTGCTCTGGAAGTTCTAATCGAACCAAGTGAAGTTACTACCGCCTAGGTGGTTGGTTTGGTAAGTCGTTTTAACACGCCCAAGATTCCCATCACGCTGCGCGGCAAGTGAAATGGGTCTTTCACCGGCAGGGCAATAGTCTTGGTCAGCACATGTCCAGCATGGTCGAGGCGTTGGTGCCATTCACCATGTTGACGGTCGGGGTAGTGGGCGAAAGCCCATTGATGCATTTTCCAATACCAATCCAAGCACCATTGCTCTCCAGTCAATTCGTGAGCCAGCAACAATGCGTAGAGTGTCTCGCCGGCAACCCACCACGGTTTGGTGTCCGGATTTGGCCACCAGCAGGGGCCGGCAGGATTGTTGGCGTCGCGGCAATGTGGAATGCCACCATTCACCTGATCCCACCCAAATTCTACCATCCAATGCAATACTTCTACCGCGCGTTTGATTAAGGCCGGGTCGTTGCGCCGCCGCGCTTGGTGAATGATAAACCACATGCATTCAATCGAGTGGCCAGGATTTGAACAACGGCCGGCCGGCGTATCTAGCTCTTCGTTGTTCGGTCCTAGATGTTCCAACACGAGCCGGCGCTGCGGTCGCACATGATGATTCATAATGCGATCCAAACACCAGTCGATGTGCGCCAGCACATCTGGCTCTGGTGCGATTTCCGCCAGTTCTTGGCCGGCTTCCAATCCCATCATCGGGATGCCGTGCACATATTTGATTCCATCTGGGCGTTGGTAGGGAGCTAAGCCGTCGAAGTTCGGCGCTTGAACGCGTTGCACGACTGTGCGAAACGCCCGCACCGCTTCAGTCCGGTAGCGTTCCTCTTTCGTTGCGCGATACAACTCGCCCAAGCCATATGCCGCGAAATAATCCGTGTACACGCTGACTGGTCCCTGTACTGGCTTTCCTTCTTGCGTCACTTGAAACACAAACCAACCTTTGTCATCGCGTCCGTGCTTGAGAACGAATTCAGCGGTGGCTTTGGCAACCTCAAGAAATTCAGGTCGTTGCTCGATGCGATTATAGAGCGCAGCAAATGTCCAAATCGCCCGGCATTGTGACCACATGTATTTATCGGTGCTGATTTTTGAGCCGTCGTCGTTAATGCAGGTAAAAAGCCCGCCGTACTTGCGGTCGATGGCATGGCGGAACCAGTAAGGGACGATGTTGTTTAGTAGCAGATCCTGATACAGGTCGTGCAGTTCGGCAAAAGTGAGTGGCTTCATTGACGGGTATAATAACAGTTTTTCTAGGATGGAGTAAATCCAACCAATTATTCTTAAGCCGCTTGACGTTCGCCGGTAGATGTCACAAAACTCTGGGGTATGACTCCGCAACAGCAACGCACTTGCCTTGAGTGTGCAAAAAAAATCGCTGACTGGCTTTGCTTGGTACAACGGCCCTTGTTTGACGGTTTTCCGCCGGCTGGTTATTTTCCTTTTCAAGTTCTACCCGATGGCCAAGAGTGTCCCGCCAACAATTGGAACTACGCCTTTGCCAGCATGGGACTGCTGGGGGCATTCAAGACTTTCAAAGATCCGCGCTACGAGACGGCGGCGCTCGCCATGGGCCGCTACATGAAATCGCTTCAGATTCTGGATCCGTTTCACGGCGAAAACCACGGTGCCATCCGTGAGGTAACGCCCTACACAACCTGGTGTTATACCCGGGATTCGCTCTCGACGGCGTGGGGCTTTATTGAATTGTATCGCCACACTCACGATTCGGAATATCTGGAGCGGGCCCGCCTCTGGGGCGAATGGTTTCTACGCAAGGGATGTGATGAAGATGGTTGGCCATGGTGGGGACACGAGTTGGAGCCGGCGGTTGATAAAACACTGCCGGGACCGCAGATGTGCCCGCAGATCCAAGGCAGCTTTCAAGGTGGATCGCTGAACTTCCTCTATCAATTAGCCATTGAAACCGGTGATCAAAAATGGGTGGGCGCACCTTTCCGGCGTATTGCGGACCGGTTTGTGGAACATATCCAGCAGCCGTCCGGTTTTTATGCTTCGATTGAACAAGCGACTGGTAAGCCGCCGATCAACGACCCGCAAGATGGGTTGCACCGGGCTAACGATGACCTTGGTTCGCTCGGCTTGCTTTGCGCTTATAAGGTAACCCGTAATCCAGCCTACTTGGCATCTATTGAAAAATATCTGACCGCAGTGTTTGCCGGACAATTGCCCGATGGACGATTCGAAGAATCTGTCGCCTGCATCCCGGTGGTTTTGAATGTTCTGCACGAAGGGAAGGGGATTATTCGCCAGCCCACCGTCAATCACTCAGTCATCGATCAGGCGCTAGCGGCGCTAGTGGACGCCCAGTCTGACGGACGATTCAATCCGCGAATGTGCGGTGGAATTCTTGAGTATGGAGCTACCCACAAGACAAAGCTCCAACCTGGCGGGAAGAGCGGGGTGGTAGTCCGGTCATCGTGTTATGCCTTGATAGTCTTACCGAAACTGGCCACCGGCACCGGCGACTATTTGACAGTCTGAGGGAGAGCTAGGATTAAATGGACGCACTCAGCCAGTCGGTTGCTGCAAAAATATGTGCTTTTGATGTCGATGATGGCGCAGGAAAATTTCTCAGCAGAAAATTGGTGTCGCTACTTAATCTTGTTAGCGCGCATAAGCTCTTGGAATGGGACTTCAAGACTAGGTTCCGATGCCTTAACACCGAGTACATTGTCATTAGAATCGGTAACTAGGACAATAAACCTGATGTCCTGTTTTTCACTCTTTGATTTTCGTGAGCCGTTTAAGCTAGGACATCCAAACTGATGCATTACGGTTGTCATCTTCATGGGTTCAAGTTGCCCATTCCATTTTTTACTATCGAAGCAAGTGTCCTCATTGTTGTAGTAGTAGCTACGTCGCTGTTTTTTTCCGTCAGCATCTTCATGGTCTGCTGCCCAAATCTTGATTTTGCAGGACAATGGTGCCGGCCTCATATTTCTATAAGTAACAGTTAGCCGTAGGACACCAGGTGTTGTATCATCACTTTTAACTGCTAATGTTCCTGATTGGGCAAATACTGAGAAACTCAAAAATATCGTGACCAATGTAAGAGCAAAATATTTAAAGGGAGTTTTCATTTGTAAAAATTACAATTACCCCCCCCCTTTTTTTGTCAAGTCATATAATGGTACATAGTTTTTCTAACCAGAAAACTGGTATCGGCGAACCACTCGTTGTATAATTATCGCGACGATATGAAGAACAATAAACCTAAAGGTTTCAGC
>JBAXAT010000004.1:0-18494 GCA_037142335.1 Verrucomicrobiota bacterium
CGTGGAAGTCGATCCCAACGACGGCTCACCGGGATGTCCGAGTGGGATCTTTAAGGATCTCTTGGAACAATACGCCGATGTTGCTGCCATTGTGTTTTTCGTCAGTTTGCCGGATTTTGACTGGCTCCGTAAGAACCAACGAATTCCACAGCGCCTGCCGCCACATGTTATAGCGGTAGATACGGGACCATTGCCAGCGCGGGGTCACTACGACAGTTACTTTGCCAACGGCTATGTGACAATGTTGATCGCGGCGCGCCGTAGTGCGGCACCCGTTAAGCCAGGTGGGCCACAGACCGGGCGTGAGTGGTTTGACGCATACTATCAGGTGTTCACGCCGGCCAACTTCGAGTCCTTGACCGAGTAAGCAGGCGGCGCGTGGTTTACTCCATTTGGAATAGTATTTTACAAACATGTAATATCTGCTAGTGCTTGCGCATAGTTCGGGTTGGGGATTTCCCCGATAACAATCAAAGGAAAGCGGTGCCTTATGTTCACAGTCAATCGTGCGGTTTTGGCAGGAATCAGTTTGGCAATGGTGAGTTTCTCAATTTCGGCGCAGACTAATGCGCCGGCAGCGAAGGACGGCCCCATCTTTTCGTTGGAACAATTCGGACCGGTTAAGAGCGTCACTGACGCCGAGGCGACTTTCCAGAAAGCTTCGAAAGACATCATCGCGGCTGGCGGTGGCGTCATTATCATCCCCGCGCAAGCGGCGCCAACTTGGACTCCTCGGAACACTTCACAAGTTGAAAGGCGGACCCCGCCTGCTCCGGAGCAGACAAAAAGCTGGGGGCACGGGATTGGCGTGACCGTCGTGGATGCGCGCGGCACCAACCCCAAAATCTTGCCGCCGCCCACCACCGGCTTGACAATCAACCGGGTGCTGGACCTGCCCCAAGGCGAAAGTCTGGGATTCTGGGACTACTTCCCAATGCTCACGATGCGGAACACCATCCTCCACGGTTCGACCAGTTACCGGGATTGGCTCCAAGCAGATGCCCCCGCCGGTAAGGACTCGAAATTCTATGTCGCGACAATCCGCGGCGTCTTCCCGGGGATGTTCATGAGCTGCGGCGAATACGGCGTCGTCGAACGCCTCTGCGTGAAGTCATTGGGGTACGATAAAGAAAAGAAGATGTGGTACTTCACCGCCGACACCGTCGCCGGTCAACCCAAAGGCACGACCATGGGGAACAAGAACCACGTCAATGTCATTGACTTGGAAACCTCATCGCACAATGAAAACCAGACCTTCGACGTGCGGATGTGGCGGCACAACTATTCTCAAGGCGATAACTACCTATTCGACGCGCGCTTCAAATATATGGGCGATGTCCACTCGACCGCTGGCGATGAAAACGGTGTGATCTATGCCGCATTCGTCGAAGCGATGACCACAATCTTTCGCGGCAAGGTCGCGAGTTGGGATGCCGGGACTGGTGAGCTGAAATACAAGGACGCGCCAACCGCCGGGAGCACCCTCGGCAGCGGCCGCCCGATCATCAATATGAATCCGGCTAAGTGGATCACCAACGGCACGGTCGCCATCGTCAGCCCGGCATCGTATACCGAAGTCAGCGATACTTTTTCCAATGCGACCTACCACGGTCAGACCTATCCGACGACCGTCAAACGTGGCAAAGGCCTCGATATGGGCGGTTTGATTCATTTCTCCGCTGATGCGACGAATGTCACCGATGAGGTCGTCGGGCGCTACTTCGCTGTGGATGAAACAAGCGAGTACGTCGCGAAAACCAAGGATGTTCGGCGCTGGTTCCTGATTGATAGCGTGACCAAGAATGCCGATGGCACGAAGGATCTGCGGATCATCCGGCATTGGTGGGGCGCAAAATCCGCCGGCTCGACGACACTCTACAAGCCCGAAAATTACAGCTGGGATGGCCACGAAGTCGCGCTCCATTACATCATCGCGCCCGGCGCCAATGCCTACGACGTGTCCGACGGCGTGAAAAATTCCAAGAATAGCATCAAACTTGTCCCGACGCCCTTTGTCGGAACGTCTTTTGATTTTGCTGCCGGTGATGCTGTCGAACAAGCCATCGGCCCGGATCCGTTCAAGCCGACCCCTTTCCGTAGTTGGGTATGGGATGCCGTCCCCGGCGTTTTCCCGGCGGCAATGTTTGACATCGCCAACAACGGTTCAGTCATTCGCGATTCCGTCTTGTGGGTCCACGGCGGCCCCGGCGATATCTCTTGGCAGACCAATCGCTATGATCGGTCACCGCCCTGGAACACGCTCTTAAAATTTGATGCCATCTGCAATACTGGCATCAAGTTTGCGGCGGACACCGCCAACGCGGCGATTCTGTTCGCCCAGCCGTACCACGAGCAACCGCTCAAGTGGAATTACGACATCACGACCAATCGTCCGCCGAAGGTTGCCAGCTTGACGGTGGCCCGTGATACCGGCGTGTTTAAGTTTACCGGTCCGATTTCGACGACCGGTCTCTCCGGCGACGCGACACCAGCGCGCAACCTGCGCGGCAAGAATGTCGCCGTCAAAGCCAAGCAGGACAGCGTGACAATCACGTTGCCGGTGGAAGAGGCTGATGGTGATTACGCCGTATTCGTGGAACAAAGCTGGCTCGGCAATCGGGCAATCATAAAGAAAGACGCCAAAGGATTCACAATCCAATTCGCGACGCCGGCCCCAGACGGCGCGAAGCTGGATTGGATGATTGTGCGGTGAGGCTTGTCCTTCTGGCTACGTTGGTTGCCGGGATTGTGAACGCAGGCGAAACAAATCAGATGACCGGCGTCCAGCGCATTGTCTTCTGCGGTAATAGTCTTACCGACGGCAGCGCGTGGTGTGATTGGGTCATTGAAACACTTCAGGCGAACGGTTATCCGAACCTGATCATGTTCAACGCCGGCGTGGCCGGTAATAATACCACCAAGCTCAAAGCCCGGTATGCGAAGGATGTGCTCGGTGTGAAGCCGGATTTGGTCATCGTCAACATCGGCACGGTGGACAATAAACCGCCGGAAGATTACCGGCGCGATCTTGGCGAGATGATTGCGGCGACACGGCAGACCGGCGCGCAGATGATCCTGATGACCCCTGCCCCAATTCGCAATACCAGCAACTCAACTTACCGGTCGGTGATGTATGCGCCGGTGGTGTGGGAGTTGGCCAAGCAGTATGGCTGCCTAGTGGCGGACTCGCAGGCCGCGTTTGCCGAAGGGACGGACGCCGGCAAGGAAATGTGGGGACCGGATGGCATTCATCACAAGATCGACGGCTGGCGCGCACTGGCTCGAATCACACTTGATGCACTCGGCTGCAACGTCCCACTCGTGGAGAAGACGTCCATCTATTACAATGCGATCACCAATTGGTACATTGGCCCGGCTCTGGCATGGTCCAACACCGCCCCGGTGGTTTTAAAAAACATGCCAGAGGATTATGACCCGATCGCCGCCGGTAAGGGCGCCTACCCACCACCACCGGAAATCCCCGCTAGTTTCGATCCGCTCAAAGCGGGCTGGCGGAAGTTCGATCGCGAGTCGGAAATTACGAAGACGAGCTGGTGGCAAAAGTGCTGGCTGGAGCGCGGCGGCGTGATGCCGATGGGCCAGGCAGTCGTCAAAGACAAGCCCGGCGCGCCATCACGCGATTCCGGAGCATACTCCCTCGCCATCGTCAATTCAGACAAGGAAACGCAAACTATCATGCACGTGGGCGGCTCACCGCCATACGCGGTGTGGTTGAACGGGAAAATGGTTTGGAATGGCAATTCCTTGCATGGCTATCACCCATCCCAGGACCGGATCACGGTCACGCTCCGCAAGGGCGATAACCAGATCCTCGTTTTCACGAACTGGCTGTTTTACATATCACTCGGAGAAATCTAATGACAAAAATATTCAATACTGACAAAAAGATTCGGTTGGGCATCTGGGGTTTGGGGCGCGGGTCAAACTTCTACGATAGTTGCCGGGCGCTCAATTTTGATGTCGTGGCCGGCTGCGATTACAACCAGCACATGCGAGAGGGTTTTCTGAAAGCCAATCCCGGCGCGTATGCTACGGCCAATGCCGCTGAGTTTCTGGCGATGGATTTTGATGCGGTGCTATTGGCGACGTACTGCGTCGCGCACGCTGATGACGCGATTGCCTGTCTGCGCGCCGGCAAGCATGTGTTGTCGGAAGTGACATCGTTCCACACGATGGCTGAGGGGGTTCGGCTGGTCGAGGAAGTCGAGAAACGCAAACTCGTTTACAATCTCGCGGAAAACTATCCGTTCCAAGCCGCCAACATGTGGCTGGAGCGGAAATGGCGCGAAGGATTCTTCGGTGAGTTGATGTATGCCGAATACGAGTACGTTCACGAATGCCGGTCGTTGGCCTACACCTACATCGACGGCACGCCAATCAATCCCGGTAACCAACTCCATTCGTGGCGGAGCTGGCTGAATTTCCATTACTACAACACGCACTCGCTCGGACCGATGATGTACATTACCGGCCTGCGCCCAACACGTGTCGTATCGTTACCGGCGTCAGTCGGACTCGCCGGTTACCCGATGCGCGATGCGAAGCGCGGTATGGGTGGTATCACGCCGTCACTGATCACGATGTCCAACGGTTCGGTGGTTCGCAATTTGATGGGCGCGACGAGCAATGACTCGCATCAGCAACGAATTTGGGGCACGCTGGCGGCGGCGGAACAGGGTCACGGCAAGTTGAATGTCCGCGTTGGCGCGACCGGCGGCGGCGTGATGCTGGATGTGAAGCCAAGCTGGGACGAACTCGGCGAACTCGCGGCCAAGACCGGCCACGGCGGCGGCGATTTCTGGGTGCTGTACTATTTCGCCAAGAACATTTTGTTCAGTGAACCCGGGCCATTTGAAATTTATAAGGCGTGCGACTGCACGATTCCCGGCATCCTCGCGTACCGGTCATCGGTCGAAAACGGCAAAGCCTACGACGTGCCGGACTTCCGCGATCCGAAACAACGCGCCGCGTGGCGCAACGATAACTTCGACCAGCCGAAGCTTGATCATCGCACGGCGTTGTTCCCGAAAAATCAGGACACGTCCGTGACTGTGCATTTCTCTAAGACAATGCGCGACTTGTGCACCAAAGCTGTATTATACCGGGCGTACCGGGATGCGAAGCAGATCATGGCGGATTTGAATAATCCCAGCGCTGTCGGTGCTGCGGCTGAAAAACTGTTACCGGAGTTGCCGCTGCTGCAGGCGAGCCAAAAAATGGCGAAACGAATTATCAAGCGTCAGCCCGGCAGTCTTGGTGCCAAGGTTTTGCAGGAGATGCTCGACCTCTCTGAGCCGGCGGTTTCCGGTACGGCCGCGTTTGCGGCAATGCTCCGGAAAGAGCGTGGCTCATTGGAGCGCAAGGCCGACGACAAATGGGTGTCGCCGTATGTGATGGACTGGCGCGTCGGAAAATTGGTGTCGAAATCCGCCGGCGGTTTGGCGGCGAGTGGTGCGGTCACAATTACGAACGCCAAAGTGTTGTCGACGAAAGCAGGATTCCTTAACATGCATCCGCTCTTTGACAAGCGAGATGGAATTGCGCATGCCGAGGCCAAAGTGCGGGTCCGGCAAGCCGGCGAGTGGGAAATTCGGCTCGGCCACGATGGCGGTGCGAAATTGTTTGTTGATCGCAAGCCGGTCGCGCAGCAGTTGGAGCGCCGCAATCCCGGTACGCCGGATCGCACAGTGGTACGGGTCAAATTAAGCAAAGGCGCTCATACGCTGCAGGTGGCGTTGGATACTGACCACGGACAGGGCTGGGGCTTTTTCCTCCGGTTCGCGGTCCCGATGAGGAAGCGTAAACACGGGTTGAAGTTGGCCTTCCCGGAGGCAATCATCTGAAGCAGATTCAATTTTTAGCTCTGATCAGTATCTGCTTGTGCGCAACAGTGCGCGCCCAAACTAATTTCCCGGCGTTTTCTCTCGACCAATTTGGTCCGGTGAACACATTACCGGCAGCCGAAGCGACATTCCAAAAAGCGTCCCAAGACATCATCGCAGCGGGTGGTGGCGTGTTGGTAATTCCGACGAACACGCTGGCCACTTGGAAGCCGAAGAATATAAGTCAGACACCAGTGTGGTCACCGGCGTTACCGGCACCAACCACACGAACAACTCTGGGCAATGCGATTACTGTGGTCGATGAGCGCGGCGGAACATTAAAACTGACTGTGCCGCAATTGAGCGGGATGGAAATCAACCGCACGTTGAATTTGCCGGAGGGCGACAGCCTGCCATTCTGGGGAATGTATCCAATGGTGCACATGGAGAACCGAATTTTGCGCGGATCGAACTCGTACCGGGACTGGTTGCAGGAAGATGTGAAGGCTGGCAAGGATGCGAAGTTTTATGTCGCGACGATTCGCGGGTTGTTCCCGGGCTCATATGTAACTGTGTCGAGTTATCCGCACGGTGTGGTGCGCGTGCACGCAAAGACGCTCGGCTACGATAAAGAAAAGAAGATGTGGTACTTCACCGCCGATACCGATGGCGATGTGCGGAAGGGCGAAGTCATGGGCAACAAAAACCACGTCAACGTGCTGGCGATGGATACGTACTCCCATAACGAGAATCAGACCTGCGACATTCTGCTTCAGCGGCACAACTATTCGCAGGGTGACAACTACATGTATTACGGTCGGTTCCTGTACACCGGCGACAATCACTCGACGGCGGGTGACGAAAATCACATCGTCTACGGCGCATTCGTTCAAAACGAGACAGAGATTTTCCACGGCAAGGTCGAAAAATGGGATGCCACCAGTCAGGCGCTCAAGTTCACCGAGCCACTGAACGACAATACCCTCGGGTCCGGTCGTCCGATCATCAACTTGAATCCCGCGAAGTGGATTACGAACGGGACGGTGATGATTGTCCGCCCGGCATCGTGGACCGATAATGATCCCAACCTCGCCAACGCAAAGCTCCACGGCCAGACATTCCCGACGACACTTGAGAAGAACCGGGTCGGTGTGAACTCATTGCGCATGGGTGGCGTGATGCGGTTCTCGGCGGATGCGCCGGTGACTGAAGATGCGGTGGGCCGGTATTTTGCCGTGGACGCGAAGGACGAATACGTCCCCGCCGGTAAGGCCATCGTGCGCCGGTGGTTCTTGATCGACAGCGTCACGAAGAACGCGGATGGCACGAAAGACGTCCGCATCATTCGACATTGGTGGGGCGCGAAGTCGGCCGGTTCACCAGTGCTCTACAAGCCGGAGAATTATAGCTGGGACGGCCACGAAACGCCGTTGCCTTACATCATCGCGCCCGGCGCGAATGCCTATGACGTATCCGATGGCGTCAAAAATCCAAAGCGCACCGTGAAGCTTGCGCCCAGTTCGTTCACCGGTACAGTGGCTGATTTCGCGCCAGACGATGACATCGAACAGGCCATCGGGCCTGACCCGTGGAAGCCGACCGCGTTCCGGGCATTTATTTGGAACCACGTGCCCAGTTCGCTGCCGTCCGCGGTTTTCGACGTGGCCAACATGGGTAGCGTCATGCTCGACACCGTGCTGTCGGTTCACGGCGGCAATGGCGACATCGAGTCCGAGAAGGCGAAGCACTATGACCGCAATCCGTACTATGACCGGATTATCACGGTGGATTCCGCGTGTAATACCGGTATTAAATTCGCGGGCGACACCGGCAACGCCGCCCTGCTCTTCACGCAGCCGCACGACCGCGAGCAGCCCATCAAATGGTACTACGGCGCGACCAACGAAGCGCCAAAAGTCGCGAGCCTCACGGTTTCACGGCAGACGGGCGCACTGAACTTTACCGGCCCGATTTCGGCGACCGGCTTGTCGGCTGACAATAAAATACCGTCACGCAACCTGCGCGGTAAGGATGTTGCCGTGAAAGCCGGTGCGCCGGCGGTCACGATTACTTTCGCAAGTGAAGAAGCCGATGCGAGCTATGCGGTGTTCGTCGAGCAAAACTGGCTCGGGAACCGCGCGATCACGAAGAAAAACGCCACCGGATTCACCATCCAGTTCGAAAAGCCGGCACCGGCCGATGCGACGCTGGATTGGATGATTGTGCGGTGAGTTAGAACCCGTAAACAGCAGAATAAGGTAGAAATATGATGCGAATAAAAAGTGGAATCATTGTTGGAATCAGCCTCATGGCTGCCTGTTTGCCACTCCTGGCACAGACGAACAAGCCCGCCACCCCGGCCGGTGGATTGCCAGAGTCGGAAAGCGCGATGTATTCACTTGATCAGTTTGGTCCGGTAAGCACGGCCGCTGAGGCCGAAGCAACCTTTCAAAAGGCGTCGACGGATCTGATTGCTGCGGGCGGCGGGATTCTGGTGATTCCCGCAAAGACGCTGCCAGGGTGGATACCGAAAAACACGACCCAGCACGAATTGCGCACGCCCGCCGCGCCCGCGCAGACCAAGAGTTGGCGGACCGGTCCGGGCGTGACAGTCATCGATGCGCGCGGGAGCACCACGAAGATCATGCCACCCCAAACCGGCGGGATGGTTTTCCAACGGACGTTAGACCTGCCGCCGAGCGAGAGCTTGCCACACTGGGGGTACTATCCGCTGGTGTCGATGAAGAACACCATTCTCCGCGGGTCCACCAGTTATCACGACTGGTTGCAGGAAGACGTCAAGGCCGGTAAGGATCAGCGGTTCTATGTCGCAACAATCCGCGGAATTTTCCCGGGCGAGTTTGTCAATGGCTTGCAGTATAACGGCGGCGTCCCGCGGCTGTGCGTTAAGTCACTGGGCTACGACAAGGAAAAGAAGATGTGGTACTTCGTGGCTGACACCGATGTGGACGTGGTCAAGAGCGCGCTCATCAGCAACAAGAACCACGCCAACGTGCTCAACATGGACACCTACTCGCACACCGAGAACCAGACCTTCGACGTGAAGATGTGGCGCTATAACTATTCGCAGGGCGACAACTACCTGTTCGATGCCCGCTTCAAGTACATGGGCGATGTCCACTCGACTGCCGGCGACGAAAACGGCGTACTCTATGCGGCATTTGTCGAAGCGCTGACGCAGATCTTCCGCGGGACGGTCGAGCAATGGAACCCGGCGACCAGCGAACTCATCTTCAAGGCCGGCGCCTCCGGCAGCACCCTCGGCACTGGCCGCCCGGTCATCAACATGAACCCGACCAAGTGGATCACCAAGGGCACCGTCAACATCGTGCAGCCGGCAAATTGGATCGAAGACAGTTCCAAAATGGATAACGCCGTCTTCCAGGGCAAGACCTATCCGACCACGATCGAGAAAAACAAGCTCGGGATTCCTGTTCTCAAAATGGGCGGCTTGATTCGCTTTTCCGCCGATGCGCCGGTCACCGACGAGGCCGTGGGCCGGTACTTCGCGGTGGATGAAAAAGATGAATGCGTGCCCAACACCGATGTCCGGCGGTGGTATCTGATCGACAGCGTGACGCAGAACCCCGACGGGACGAAGGACATCAAGATTATCCGACATTGGTGGGGCGCGAAGGCCATGTCCTCCCCAATGCTCTACAAGCCGGAAAACTGCTCCTCCGACGGCCACGTCAAGCCGCTCCAGTACATCATCGCGCCCGGCGCCAACGCCTATGATGTGGCCGATGGCGTGAATAGCCCCAAGCGGATCATTCGTCTGGCACCGACTCCGTTCACCGGTACGGCACTGGACTTTGCGGCCGGCGATGCCATCGAACAAGCCATCGGGTCGGATCCGTTCAAGCCGACCCCGTTTCGTAGTTGGATGTGGGATCAAATTCCTGGCGCCTTCCCGTCGTCGGTCTTCGACATCGCCAATAACGGCGCCATCATGCGTGACAGCCTGATCTGGGTACACGGCAACTCCACCGGCAACATCGAGAAAGACAAGGGCTACCATTATGACCGGAACCCAACCTGGGACAAATTCCTCCGCCTCGATTCCACCTGCAATATCGGCATCCGGTTTGGGGCCGACACCGCCGATGCGGCGATTCTATTTACCCAGCCGCACCATGAGCAGCCACTCAAGTGGTACTACGATATCACGACCAATCGTCCGCCGCAGGTTGCCAGTTTGACGGTGTCCCGTGACACCGGTGACTTCAATTTCGTTGGCGGCAATCTCAATGTAAATGGATCGGTTGGCGCTCGCGGTCTCTCCGCCGACGGTAAGATTCCGGCGCGCAATCTGCGTGGCAAGGATGTCGCCGTGAAAGCCGGTGAAACGCGCGTGACAATTGCCTTCCCAGCCGAAGAAGCCGACGCAAGCTACGCTGTCTTTATCGAGAAGAACTGGCTCGGCGATCGCGCCATTGCAAAGAAAGACGCGAAAGGGTTCACGATTCAATTCGAGAAACCGGCGCCCGCGGACGCCAAACTCGATTGGATGATTGTGCGTTGAGTTAGAACCGTAAACAGCAGAAAAAGAATAAGGTAGAAATATGATGCGAATGAAAAGTGGAATCAGCGTGGGAATCAGCGTGGTGGCTTTGTGTTTGCCACTGCTGGCACAAACCAACACCGCGAAGTCGGTGTTGAACGTGGCCACGGTCGATAATTCAGAGCCGGTCTATTCGTTGGATCAGTTCGGTCCGGTGACCAATCCGGCCAGTGCTGCAGCGACGCTCGAAAAAGCGTCCAAGGATATCATCGCGGCCGGCGGCGGCGTGATCATCATTCCGACCAATGCCCCGGCCGGTTGGCTTCCCAAGAACAACAGCCAGCAAATCTGGCGCATCCCGCCGCCGCCCGCTCCAGCAAAGCGTTGGGGGATCGGGGTGGGCGTCACCATCGTTGATGCGCGCGGCTCCGCGCTGAAAATTTTTCCACCGCAGGCGGCGGGGCTGGAGATTAACCGGACGTTGAACTTGCCGGAAGGCGATAGCTTACCGTTCTGGGGCTACTTCCCGATGTTGTCGCTGCGCAACAAGATACTCAACGGCTCGACCAGTTACCGGGAGCCGTTGCTGGAGCCGGTGACGGCCGGCACGGACCGCCGGTTTTATGTGAACACGATTCGTGGGGTGTTTCCGGGGGCGTTCTTCCACATATCCGGCAACGGCGACCCGCGCCTGTACGTAAAATCGCTCGGCTATGACAAGGAAAAACAATTGTGGTACTTCGTGGCCGACGTGGACGGGAATTGCCCGAAGGGCTGCATTATCGGCAACAAAAATCATGTCAACCTCCTCGATATGATCACCGAATCCCACACCGAGAATCAGACGTTTGACGTGCGCAACTGGCGCTACAATTATTCCCAGGGCGATAATTATCTTTACGACGGTCGGTTTCACTACATGGGCGATAACCATTCCACCGGTGGCGACGAAAATGCCGTGCTGTACGCCGCGTTTACGAAAAGCATGGCGGATGTCTTCCGCGGCTACGTCCGCAGTTGGGATCCGGCCAGCGGCACGCTGGTCTACAGCAATGGCTACAGGTTGGGTGCAACTCTGGGGACAGGCCGCCCGCTGATCAATCTCAACCCGGCCAAATGGCTCACCAATGGCACGGTCATGATCGTGCGGCCGGCATCGTGGACGGAGTACGGCCCGAACCAGAACGACCCGGTGTTCCAGGGCAAGACGTACCCGACCACACTCGGGAAGGACCGTCGTAGCGGCTGGGGAACGCTTCACATGGGCGGGTTGATTCATTTCTCCGCCGACGCGCCGGTCACCGAGGACGCAATCGGCCGGTATTTCGCAATTGACGAAAAGGATGAATTGGTGCCCGGTGGCCCGCGCCGGTGGTACTTGATCGACAGCGTCACTAAGAATGCGGACGGCACGAAAGACATCCAAATCGTCCGGCACTGGTGGGGTGCCAAGCCCGCCGGATCGCCGACGCTTTACAAGCCGGAGAATTATTCCAGCGACGGCCACGAAAAACCGCTCCGCTATATCATTGCGCCCGGTGCCAACGTGTACGATGTGGCCGAAGGCGTAACGAATCCTCAAGCGACGATGAAGCTGGTTCCAACCCCATTCACTGGTGCGCCGGCCGATTTTGCGGGTGGTGATGCCATTGAACAAGCGCTGGGGCCGGACCCGTTCAAGCCAATTCCGTTCCGCACTTGGTTGTGGGATAACGTTCCTGGCGCGTTTCCAGCGCCGGTATTCGACGTGAGTAACAAAGGCACGATGCGCGACAGCGTGTTGAAAGTGCACGGCGGTAATGGCAGCATCGAGAGCGATCAAGCCCGCAACTACGACCGCAACCCGTATTGGGACAAACTGCTGGCTTTCGATGCCACATGTAATACCGGCATCCGGTTTGGCGCCGATACTGGCGATGCGGCAATCCTGTTCGAGCAGCCGCACAACCGGATCCAGCCAATCAAGTGGTACTACGGGGCGACCAATGCCGCTCCGAAGACCACCAGCCTGAGCGTTTCCCGTGAGACCGGCGAGTTCAACTTCTCCGGCCCGATCTCGGTCACTGGCCTCTCCGCTGACGGTAAGATTCCGTCACGCAATCTGCGTGGCAAAGATGTTGCTGTGAAAGCCGGTGAAACGCGCGTGACAATTGCCTTCCCAGCCGAAGAAGCCGACTCAAGCTACGCTGTCTTTATCGAGAAGAACTGGCTCGGCGATCGCGCCATTGCAAAGAAGGATACGAAAGGTTTCACAATTCAGTTCGAGAAGCCGGCACCCGCCGATGCGACACTGGATTGGATGATTGTGCGGTGAGTTAGAACCGTAAACAGCAGAATAAGGTAGAAATATGATGCGAATGAAAAATGGAATCATCGTTGGAATCAGCCTCATGGCTGCCTGTTTGCCACTCCTGGCACAAACTAACACCGCGAAGTCGATGACGAATGCTGTCCCGGTTGGAGCGGGGCCGATTTTTTCGCTGGAACAATTCGGTGCGATCTCAAATGCTATTCTCGCCGAGGCGACGTTCCAGAAGGCATCGAGCGACATCATTGCCGGCGGGGGCGGCATTTTGTTGATTCCTGGCAATACACCGGCGTCGTGGGTACCCAAGAATAATACCCAGCACGAGCTCCGGTTCCCAGCCCCACCGGCCTCGGCCAAGAACTGGCGTGCGGGTATTGGAGTTACAGTAGTGGACGCGCGCGGGCGGTCGCCGATAGTGCAGCCGCCGCAGGTGACCGGGATGGTGATTGACCGGGTGTTGAACTTGGCGCCCGGCGAGAGCTTGCCGTCTTGGGACATCGATCCAGTAATCTCACTCAGAAACACCATCTTGCGCGGTTCGACCAGTTATCATGATTGGCTGCAAGAGGACGTGAAAGCCGGTGAAGACCGCCGGTTCTACGTTGCCACCATTCGCGGAATCTTCCCCGGCGAATTTCTCAATGCGATGACCGGCCACTCCAACGTCCCGCGGCTCTATGTCAAATCCATCGGTTACGACAAGGAGAAGAAGATGTGGTACCTAGTGGCCGACACTCCGATTGATGTGCAAAAGGGCGCGATCCTCAGTAATAAAAACCATGTCAACTCGATTAAGATGGACACCTATTCCCACAACGAGAACCAAACCTTTGACGTATGGGTCGAGCGCCATAATTATTCTCAAGGCGACAACTATATCTTTGATGCCCGCAACATGTACATGGGCGATGCGCACTCAACCGCCGGCGACGAAAACAACGTGCTCTACGCCGCCTTTGTTAACTCCGACGCCAGTATCTTTCGCGGTGAAGTGGAGAAGTGGACTGCGGCGACCGACGAGCTGGTTTTCAAGGCCGGCCCCAAAGGCAACACGCTCGGCACCGGCCGGCCTATCATCAATCTAAATCCCGCGAAGTGGGTCACCAACGGCACCGTCAACATCGTCCGCCCCGCCTCATACATCGAATATAATAAGCCGTTGGAAAATCCAACGTACCAGGGCCAGACGTATCCCACCATGGTCGAACGTAACAAGCTCGGGGTCAATTCCCTGCACATGGGCGGCTTGATTCGGTTTTCGAAGGATGCATCGGTCACCGACGAGGTGGTGGGCCGGTATTTTGCAGTGGATGAACCCGACGAATACGTGGCGAAAACCAAGGACGTCCGCCGTTGGTATCTGATTGATAGCGTGACCAAAAACACCGATGGCACGAAAGACATGCAGATCATCCGGCATTGGTGGGGTGCCAAATCCGCCGGTTCGCCAACACTCTATAAACCTGAAAATTATTCCTGGGACGGACACGAAAAACCGCTCCATTACATCATCGCGCCCGGTGCCAATGCCTACGACGTGGCGGATGGCGTGAACAATCCTAAGCGCACGATCCGGCTCGCGCCGACTTCCTTTACGGGGACACCGGCGGATTTTGCCGCGAAGGATCCGGTCGAGCAGGCGATGGGGCCTGACCCATTCAAGCCGATTCCGTTCCGGGCCTGGATGTGGGATGCGGTGCCGGGCGTGTTCCCGTCGCCGGTTTTCGATGTTGCCAATGCCGGGGTCATGCGGGATTCCGTGCTGTATGTCCATTGGGGCTCCACCGATATCGAAAAGGAAAAGGCCACCCGGTATGACCGGAATCCGATGTGGGACAAATACTTTAATTTTGAGTCTGCCTGCAATACCGGCATCAAGTTTGCCGCCGATACCGGCAATGCGGCGATTCTCTTCACCCAGCCGTACCATGTTCAGCCGCTGAAGTGGTACTACGACATCACCACCAATCGCCCGCCAAAAGTTGCGAGCCTAACGGTTTCGCGTGAGACCGGTGAGCTCAACTTTACCGGCCCGATTTCCGTGACCGGTCTTTCCGGCGCCGGCACGGTTCCCGCGCGCAATTTGCGCGGCAAGGATGTCGCCATCAAAGCCGGCGAGACGGCCACCACGATTACTTTCGCGAATGAAGAAGCTGATGCGAGTTATGCGGTGTTCGTCGAACAAAGCTGGCTAGGTATTCGTGCGATTACGAAAAAGGAAACCAAAGGTTTCACGATACAATTCGAGAAACCGGCGCCCGCTGACGCCAAACTAGATTGGATGATCGTCCGTTAATGAAAAAACTACCTGCAGGAGCTTGTATGAACGTAAATAACAGTGGAAATGGAATTCGGTTGGTAAGGTCGACGGTCTGGGCGTTGCTGATTGGGATGGGCACGTTGTCCGCCTCGGCCCAGACGGCCACGCCACCGAGCGTTCCGCCGGCGCCGGCCCGCTTAGCCGATTTTGGCCCCGTCACGAAGCCGGACGATATTCAAGCCGCCTTCAAAAAAGCCACCGATACGCTCGCGGAGACCGGTGGGGTTCTACTGTTGTCGCCGGAGGAATCTAAACAACTGAACGTGGAAAATACATCGCAGCATTCGTTCCGGACTCCCGCTCCACCCGCCCCGGCAAAAAACTGGGGTGCGGGAAGTGGATTCACCATTGTCGAAGTGAGTGAAAAAGGCACAACCATCAAGGTGCCGCAAATGACCGGTTTGAATATCAAGCGCACCCTGCGCATGGATTCCAACGACAGCCTCGGGCATTGGACCACCGACCATCTGCTGAAGCTGGACAACACACTGATCCACGGATCCAACAGCTACTTGGATTGGCTGACGGAAGCGGTCGCCAAAGGCAAGGATGCTCGCTTCTACGTGCCAACCATCCGCGGGATCCGGCCCGGTCAATTCCTCAACGCCCACACTGCGCCTCATTATGGTGGTGGTGTGGAGCGTCTGTTTGTGAAATCTGTCGGCTACGATAACGTCAAAAAAAGCCACTACTTCATTGCGGATGCCGATATGGATCATGCGGCCCTGGCCATTGTTCACAACAAGAACAATGTCGGCCTGATCTGGCTCAACCAGACCTGCAACACCGATGAGCAGACCTACGATGTCATGCTCCGCCGCAAACAATATGCGGCCGGCGACACCTATATGTTCTTTGGCTGGTATGATTACATGAGTGACATTCACTCGGCGGCCGGCGACGAGAACGGCACGATCTACGGCGGCTATATCCACAGCCTGCTGAATAACTTTCGTGCCAAAGTGGACAAGGCGGACTGGACCGCCAACAAGCTGACATTCAAAAATGGGCTGAATCCCGATACCCTGTCCAACTCCCGTCCCTTGATTAATCTTAATACCAACAAATGGGTGACCGGTGGCAAGGTATGGATCGTCCCGGCCGAGTCCTATTGGGAAACGGCCATGAATCATGGGCTGTACACCTGGCGGGGGACGAATTATCCGACCGGCGTCAACGCCAAAGGCTTGGCCATGGGCGGGCTGATTCGCGGCGATCAGAATTGCGGTTGGACCGAGTCGATCATCGGCAGATTTTTTACGGTGACCGAGCCGACCGAGGCGATTGAAGGCAATCTCTACCGGTGGTTTGAGATCACCGGCTTGAAGAGCAACGCCGATGGTACGAAAGATATCGCCATCCGCCGGCTGTGGTGGGGGGCCAAGGATGCAGGTAGCCCGTCGCTATACCGGATGGATAATTATACTTGGGACGGTCACGAGCGCCCCTTGGCCTATGCCATCGCGCCGGGTAGTTTTGTGAACGATGTGTCCAAGGCGGTGCCGTCGTCCGGCTATAAAACCGAATCGGTGCTAGGCGTCACGCCGCATCCGGATGCCGGTAAAACGTTCGACTTTGCGGCCGGCGATGATGTCGAGCAAGCCATCGGGCCCGATCCGTTCAAGCCCATTCCATTCAAGATGTGGATGTGGGACAAGGTGCCCGGCGCCTTCCCGTCGCCGGTGATGGACATTGCCAATTATGGTGTCCAGCGCCACGCCGCCTTGCAGGTGCGGGGTGGGGTGGCGAACCGCGATGATCTGGTTAAGACCAAGGAACAAAAGCCGGCGTGGGAAAATGGAATTACCATCGATACCGCCGCGGAGGTTGGATTGAATTACAAGGCCGACTTCACCAAGGCCGCGATTTTGTTCCAGCAGCCGTTCCACGAACAGCCGGTCAAATGGTACTACGGGTTCGCGCCCAACAAGCTGCCGAAGGAAGCCGTGTTGACCGTCTCGCGCGAGACGGGCGACTTCAACCTTGCCGGCGGCAACTTGCGGGTGACCGGTTCACTCGTGGCCACCGGCCTCTCGGCCGACAAGGAGCCCGCTCGGAATCTGCGCGGGAAAAATTTGCCAGTTAAGGTTGGCGAAACCGCGCTGACTGTGACATTTGTGACCCCGGAAGCTGATGGTGATTACGCAGTGTTCGTCGAGCAAAATTGGGTCGCGAACCGGTCCGTGATTAAGAAGGAAGCTACGGGTTTTACTGTGCAGTTCGAGAAACCGGCGCCCACTGACGCCAAATTAGATTGGATGATCGTTCGATGAAAAATACACTCCTGCTCGCGGCGTTACTGACCGGGTTATCCGTGTCGGCCCAAACCAATATTCACTCTCTGGCCGAATACGGGCCCTTGGGTACACCGAATCAGGTGAAGGCTGCCTACGAGAAAGCCCACCAAGCACTCGACCGGACCGGTGGCATCCTTGTCGTTCCGGTGGAGGCGTCGAAGTTGTATACGGAGGAGAACACAGGTCAATCCTCCCTGCGTGTTCCGCCGTTCCCGCAAGAGACCAAGCGCTGGTCTACCTTTGGCGGCCCTGCGGTTACCGTCGTGCAGGAGAATGAAAATAATACCGTGATCCAAGTGCCGCCGCTCGGTGGGCTGATGTTGGAGCGCACGCTCAGAATGCCGCTCACCGAAAGTCTGGGCCATTGGACCACGGACTATGCGCTCAAGATCCATAACAACATCATTCACGGTTCACAGAGTTATCTCGATTGGTTACAAGAACCAGTTGCGGTGGGACCGGACGCACGGTTCTACGTGGCCACGATCCGCGGTTTGCGGGTCGGCATGTTCGCGAATGGCATCGGCAACAAGGGCGTCGCCCGGCTGTGCATCAAGAGCCTCGGTTATGACGAACAGAAGAAGATGCATTACTTCATCGCCGACACATCTGTCCCATTCAATGCCGGCGCGGTGATTCAGAATAAGAGCAACGAGGGCGTGATTTGGATGGAACAGGAAACCCACGCCGACGAGCAGACCTATGACATCATGCTCAACCGCGACAAATACTCGCTCGGCGACACCTACATGTACTTTGCCCGGTTCCGGTACATGGGCAATAACCACTCCGCCGCCGGCGATGAGAACGCCAACATCTTTGCCGCGTACACGGAAAATCTCACCGCCAATTTCAACGGCAAGGTTGCCGATGTGGATTGGACGAGCAATACTGTGAAATTCGTGGCGAATGGCAGGACAGCCGAGACCCTCGGCGCTTCCCGACCCCTCATTAACATGAATCCCAAGAAATGGATCACCCAAGGCAAGATCATCGTCGTGCCGGCGGAGAGCTATTGGGACACGGTCGATACCGGTAAATACCCGTTCGAGGGTAAGACCTATCCGACTGGCGTCACCAAAGGCAAATTGCACATGGGTGGGTTGATTCGGGGCGACAAAGATTGTCCGTGGGACGAAACCATCGTCGGTCGCTGGCTCGCGATCACCGACGAAACCGAACGCGTCTGGGACGGCCACGC
>JBAXAT010000005.1:0-17249 GCA_037142335.1 Verrucomicrobiota bacterium
CGCTATCGTCGGTGACCGGTTGTGCTATCGTTAATGCGCTCGCTTGCGAGACGGTTAAGCTGTTAGTAGAGCGCGGCCTCACTCCGCCGGTATTTGTTAGCGCCAATACCGATCCCGGTGATGCGCACAACGCGCAACTGTTGGCCGAAAACCGCGACCGGATTCATTATCTCTAACCGGTGGGCGAACTATTGCGCAGATGTTTAAGTAGGTTCTGAACGTTCGCGTGGGCTTGGTCGCGTTGCCGGGTGGCTTGTGCTGTGGTGGCTTGTGAAACCTGCAACTGCTCGGCGCAATTCTCTTGTGCAAATTGAACCCGGGCTTCGCAGCATGTGATTGCGTCTTGCAGACGGTGTAGTGTGCTCGATGGCAATTCCGGTTCCACCGATGGATATACCGGTAATGACTGTTGCAAAAAGAATGTTTCGAGTTCATGCCGGTCTGATGCAGATTGCCGCAGTTCCTGAAGTGCAGATTCAAGAGCCACCCGTGCCAAGCGAAACTCTTCGTGGTATGCCGTAATCAATATTTGTTGTTCACGTAATGCCTGACTGACAGCCGTGCGGGCTTTGGTGTACGCGTGTCGTTCATGGCTCAGCGCGTGGCTAAGCCACCGGTATCGCCAACGAGATGGAGCTAGGCAGCGTTGCAGAACGCTCCAGAAACCGGTTGGCCGCGCCGGCAACGGGGCTGGCGTAACTGCGAAAGTCGGTGCGAGGTGGATATGAAATTGATGAACTGCGAGATTTTGGAGCCTTGTCAGAAAGGTTTTTTCAGACAGGTTGGTTTGACTGGGAACGCTGCTATGATTTGACGCTGTCGGGAATAGATTAACACCGGTTTCACTGATGACGCCGCACCAAGGACATGTCGGAACGCCTCGCCAGAAAACGTGGTTAGAATATTGAGAACATACGGTCAAGCTGCGTTGCAGCTGCTGCAACCAAGTCTTCCATTCGGTGGCCGATGGACGCGCGCCTGGTTGAGCCGAGCCTTCCCTGAAAGCACGCAAAAACCCGTGTTGAATTTCCGTAGGCAAAGCCGTCAATGGAGGGCATCCCGGTGGCGGTTGCAATGGCAGGCCGAGGCATTCCGGTGCGAACGCAAATGCATATGCGCTAATCGCGTCTTCCGGTAACAATGGAAGACCATTGCGCGGGATACCGGCAAACGGATGCCGTCCGACAAAGAGCAACAGAAAAATCAATTGCGCCAGTCCAAAGTAGTCGTGATTGGTTGTTCGAAAGACACCGGTTAGATCCATTCCTTGCAACTCCGGTGGAGTCCATAGTGGCGTGCCGACGTTGGGCGGATAGGTGCGCTCACAGTCGGTAATTTGAAAGCTATCGCAATCAAGCAGACATATGCTCGCATCTGGTAGGATGCGAATGTTCTGCTCGTTTACATCGCCGATAATGATGCCGGTTTGATGTAACTTCTCGAAAGCGTTCGCCAGATTATATGCGGTGTTGATGAGAAATCGGAAATCCACGCGCGGAAAATACTCAAGTCGGGTCCGCGCGCTATAAAGCTCGAAAATTGCACGCCCGTGCACAAATGGAAGAAATACACCAACAAATGTCGTTCGCTCCTCTTCGGAGTAGGCCAGTGATACCGGTAAAGCCGCGATACTGGCGAGGTTAGATGCCCGGTTCTGCAAGAGCCTGAGTTTCTGGTATTGCTGAGCATCTGGTAGTTGATTGTAGAGTTTGATGCACAGGTCATCACGTTTCTCGAGTTGAAAAATCGCACCCTGTCCGCCATGTGCGAATTGGTGACCAACTCGAAACGCCCGACCGCTTTCATCGTAAACCGTCGCCAACATACACTTCAGTGTATCACCACGAATGTGCTCACCATTAGGCTTCGAGCAAAGCCCAAGTATTCACTGGCGGCAAGGTTGGCCGCGAAATACCGGGATTGACTAGCGAAACACTGCGCAACGAACAGGAGAGCCACGAGAATAATTCTCCGAAGTTTAACCCGCGTAGCCGTTCCGCCGGACGATAAGCCGGACACAATTCGTTGAGTTTATTTTGGTTCGCGTCGTTCACGGCAACACCGTAAAATACGAAGCTCTTAGCGGCTTCGCCAATGCGCGTCAACTCGACGGCTTTATGCCAAGTGTTGGTGTTATAGTCAGTTGGTTCACCATCCGTAATCAGAAACATCCACGGACGAAAGTAGCTGATTCCGGCGGCCTGATATGCATGCTTGCGTTCCTCTAGTAACTGGCAACCCGCTATAACTGCGCGCCCCATGGGAGTATTGCCATCGGCCTTAAATTGCGGCGATAAAAACGCCGCCGGCGTAACGAAGTCTTGTGCAACCTGAACTTCGCCTCCGAAGGTAATGACAGCCAACTCAATGCGATCACTAGCCAGTGGATCGGAATTCAACTCTTCCACAAGTGATTCGACTCCTTGATTGAGTGCGGTAATCGCTGTACCACGCATAGAACCAGACGTGTCCAAGAGTAGGATACACGGGCATCGTGGTTCTGGATTGTTTACAAACTCCGCTTCAACGAACGCCAACTTATCAGTCATACGACTCCTTTCACCCATCATGGGGTTTAGGTTGTCCCTCGCCAGTAACGCAAAGCCCTCGCCTTGTGAACTTCTCAAATCCATCATGGGATTTGACCGTTCGACACCATGTTACCGACACATCAACTATCAACAACTATAAGCTAGCACAAACATTTCAGAGCGCAACCAGTTTAAGGACTAATTTTTAGCCGCTCAAACTCCTCAGAACTTTCCATTAGCACACCTTGCTCTTTGTAGGTCTTGAGCATGAAATGTGTGGCGGTACTGGTCACTCCCTCCAATGTGGCTAACTTCTCCGCAACAAATTGAGCAACTTCACGGAGGTTGCGTCCCTCAACAAAAATCAATAAATCATATCCACCGCTCATCAAAAATAGGCTCGTGACTTCCTCGAACCTAGCAATCCGTTTTGCAATCCGGTCGAATCCACCATCGCGCTCCGGCTGCACTTTTACCTCGATGACAGCCTTCACCAAGTTAGTATCGATCTTATCATCATTGATGACCGCCTTGTACCCGAGGATGACCTTGTCGTCTTCGTATTGCTTGACGCGACGCGTGACCTCTTGCGGTGAGAGGTTCAGCATCTTGGCAAGGTCAGCAGGCGTGCGCAGTGCGTGTTCTTCTAATAGTTTAAGGAGCGGATCCATATCGGCAGTGTAAGGCGCACGCCCAAAAGTTCAAGATTCAAAGTTATATTGCCGTTCTCGAAACGGCTATGGTAGGGTAAGTCAATCGGGACGTAGCGCAGCCTGGTAGCGCACTTGCATGGGGTGCAAGGGGTCGCGAGTTCGAATCTCGCCGTCCCGACCATTTTTCTCGCATTGCCGGCATGAACGCACTGGCCGCCAACATTGAACTAATTCGTGACCGCATCGCCGCCGCCTGTCAGCGGGCCGGTCGCGATGCCGGTGATGTATTGTTACTCGGCGTCACTAAAACTGTTTTACCAGAAACACTTGACGCTGCTGTTGCCGCTGGGCTGACCGTCTTCGGTGAAAACAAAATTCAGGAAGCGCAAGCCAAGATTCCGGCGGTTGCCGGCCGCGCGCGCTGGCACTTCATCGGCCACTTACAAACCAATAAAGCTCGCGCCGCCATTGCACTGTTTGATGTAATTCAGTCCGTGGATAGCGTCAAGTTAGCCGGCGAACTCGATAAATGGGCCGCGCTTGACGGAAAGACCCAGTCGATCTTGCTCGAAGTTAACATTGCTGGTGAAGCCAGTAAACACGGATTGCATCCGGATGACCTACCGGCCGTGCTAGCTGAAATCAACCGGCTGACACATCTTGAAGTGAGCGGGTTGATGGCCATTCCACCGGCAGCTGCCGACCCGGAGCAAACGCGGTCGTTTTTCCGTCACCTGCGAACACTGCGCGATCAACTCGGCCTACCGGAACTTTCAATGGGCATGAGCCACGACTTTGAAGTTGCCGTTGAAGAAGGTGCCACCATCGTCCGCATTGGCGCCGCAATTTTTGGAGAACGAAAACGATATGAGCCTACAGAATAAAACCATCACGTTCATCGGCGCCGGTAACATGGCGGAAGCCTTCATCCGCGGCTTGCTCGCCAAACAGGTCGTCGCGCCACGGCAAGTTATTGCGGCCGACGTGCGGCCCGACCGGCTCGAATTACTCCGCCGGCAATTCAGTATCCACACCGAGTCCGATAACGCTGCTGCTGCCCGGCAGGCCGATGTTGTTGTGCTCGCTGTAAAACCGCAACAAATGAGCACTGCGCTTGCGACACTCGGTACGCAGCCGGCCACGCTGATTATTAGTATTGCTGCCGGTATTACGACGGCCAGGCTGGAATGCGAACTCGGAGGTCGCGCGCGCGTCATCCGCGTGATGCCGAACATGCCGGCCTTAGTTGGTGTCGGGGCTGCAGCGTTGTGTGCCGGACAATTTGCGTTGCCGGAAGATTTGCAGACCGCTACAGAAATTTTGCAAGCGGTCGGCATTGTTGTACCGGTGGAAGAGAAAGATCTTGATGCTGTGACAGCATTGAGTGGTAGCGGGCCGGCATATATTTTTCTGGTGACAGAAGCGTTAATCCAAGCCGGTACAGCTGCTGGTCTTGCACCGGCAGTTGCGCGCCGGCTGGCGATTCAAACAGTTGCCGGCGCAGGGCGCTTGTTGGCGGAGAGCAAGGCGGAACCGGCTGAACTGCGGCGCCAAGTCACTTCACCGGGTGGCACTACGGAAGCAGCGGTCGCGGTGCTGTTGGAGCGGCAGTTGCCTGAGATCTTTCGGGAAGCGGTGGGCGCTGCCGTGCGACGAAGCCGGGAATTGTCCGGCGCAAAATAAACACCGTCAGTAGACGTCGTCGATGTTTTCTTCGCCGCCCTCGGGAGTCGGGACTTTGATGCCTTTGATGTCGCCACCTTTGCCCTTCTCGTCGTTCTTGCGGGCATAATTATAGCCGTGAGAGTAGTAGCTGTAATAGTACGGATAGTAGTGGTAGTAGCCCACGCGGCCGGGTTCAAGATTGTTGAGCACGAAGCCAAAAATCTTCGCGCCACGACTGACGGCAGTCAGTTTGGCAACGCGAACATAACGGCGTGAAGTGCGGCCGGCCCAGATGACAAACAGCACGCCATCCACCAGGGCACCTAGAATTGAACTGTCAGCAATGCCCATGATTGGTGGGCCATCAAAGATGACGCGATCATAGCTTTTGTGTGCCCAATCCAAGAAGTCTTTTAACCTCGGGCTGAGCAATAACTCTGCCGGATTAGTTGGGTAGGCACCACAAGTAATAACGTCGAGCCTGGGAACACCGGTATGCTGGATGACTTGGTCGGGTGTGGTTTCGCCGGTCAGGATTTCAGTCAGTCCTTTTCCGCGTTGCAAGCTGAAGTATTTGTGGATTTCGCCGCGGCGCAGGTCGGCATCGACGAGGAGCGTGCGCTCTTCACTTTGGGCGAAGCCGATGGATAGGTTGACGCAGGTAGTGGTTTTGCCTTCGCGCGGTACGGCACTGCTCAGAAGGATTGAGCGGAGTTTTTCGCGCGGCATTGAGAAGATTACAGCAGAACGAACCACCCGGTAAGCTTCAGCAACGCCGCCTTGTTGTTTGAGTTTATCGAGCCGGTGGGCGACGAGATCGTTAACACTCCATTGGGCGGCCGGAATCATGCCGAGGAATGGTATTTGCAGTTCGCGTTCGACTTCCTCGGCTAGCTTGATGGAGTCATCAATATATTCAATGAAAAAGGCGAGTGTTAATCCGAGTCCTAAACCGGCAAAGGCCGCTATGAGCAGGCCTTTGATTTTCTGCGGATAGACCGGGTTGTCTTCAACAATCGCATATTCCAGAACGGTAACATTTTTGCTAGTGCGATCGAGGACGTCGATTTTTAAGAGTTGACCGAGTAAGGTATTATAGAGGGACCGGACCCGCTCGGCGTCGTTACGCAGCGCGCTGATTTCCATCAAGCGTACGTTGGCAGTCATGGCGTCTTGCTTGATTGGTTCGAGCGATTCTTGCAGTTTTTGATAGCGCTCCTTGGCCAAACGTAAATCAGCGGCCGCCTTTTCGCGCAGATAGGAAATCTCGTTATCAAGTCGTGATTGAATGTCTTCCAATGCTTTTTGTGTTTGCAACAATGCCGGATGCTTGGGTCGGTAACTCTTCGTCATCTCGGCCAAACGCTCTTTGAGTTCACGATATTGGTTTTCCAAGCCAAAGAGTCTCTCGGCGCGATTTTCGGGGAGGTTGGCAAGGAAGGAGCTACCTGCAACCGGCTGCAGCGCCATATTAAGTGTGTTATCTAGTGGTAGTGTTAGATTTGGCGTGACGATTGTGTTCGCGCTGACAATGCGTACCGGTGAGGTAATCTGCGCCTCTTTCGCTAGGCGCATTTGGAGATTTGCTGACAAAGTTGCCGGCGTAAGACCGGCAACTTGGACTTTGCCAAGTGGACCGAAACTAATCATTCCGTCCGGCCCAACAGTCGCGCGGGTATTTAAACCTGTTGCCTGATCAATTTGAATATCCACGATCGAACCGATGCTGAGAATCTGATTGTCCAGCCCTGTTTTATTTACCGGTAGACCGGCGACTGGCGTGTTTTTTGATTCGGCAGCCAGCATTGCCACAATTGCCTCAGGATCAGCTTGGATGTCCAAGCTGGTCTTGCGTGTTTGAGCGTTGGCAAGATCAATGGCAGCTTGATTCAGCGTTTGGATCACTTGCAGGTATTTGACTTGCCCCAATTGCGGATCTTGTTCCAGCATGGGAATGCCTTGCTGGCGGGTATATGCCACGATGCGTTCGTTGGCGGATTTAAGCTCTTGGGAGAGGCGGTTAATCTCGCGGGTTAACCCAAGGAGTGCTGACTCCTGGCGCTTGGCGCGTTCTTCTTCGCGGAATTTTAGAAACTCGTCACATAACGCATTGGCAAAATCGCGGGCAAAATCGATCGACGGGCTGTCCACAGTGATCAAAACGATGTCGGCACCAGCAAGTCTAGCAATCTTCATGTCCGTGAGATTTTCACGCATTTCCGATGGAATCTTGTGCATCCGGGTTTGCACACGGCGCAGCATGGTCTGGCTGCGCATGACTTCGATCGCCGTTGTGTAAAATGTGGCATCAGGTTCGGCCACAATATCTGAGGTTGGAACCCCACCCATGTTGGAAACAAATAGTTTGGCAGCGGCCCGGTAAATCGGTTGGCGTGTGAACAAAAACGCCGTCATGCCCGCCATGCTCAACAGAAAGCAGACTAACACCAGCCACTTGCGTTTTAGCAAGACGGCTAGATACTCTTTAATATCAACCGACTCAGTGTTGTTTTCGTTGTTGAGGTTCGCCATGAACGTCTAACTCAGCCTGCTTTAGAAGAATGAAACGAGCTTTTGCGGCACGATTATCCAGTCATTTGCACGTACCGGTAGGTCATTCTCAAACTCGCCTTTTTTCATAATTCGTTCCACATTTACGAAAGTTTCATATTTGCGTTCCGCCCCACCGCAATACCGGATAACCCGTACATGGTTGCCTTGTGCAAAGGTTGTGAAACCGCCGGCAGCAATTATCAGCTTTGTTAATGTGAACGATTCGTCCATCGTCGGCAATTGTAACGGCCCTGGTCGTCCCACTTCGCCCAACACATACACGACGCCATTTGTAAAGCTGCCGGTAACGCCGCCCTGCGTGCCTTCGATCGTCACCGCTACAGTCGCGTGGGTGAAATAATCACGCTCCAAAGTCGTTTTGATCTTTGTAGTCAATTCATCTGTCGTCAAGCCACAGACTTTGATTCGACCGGCTGCCGCTAAATCTAGCATGCAATTAGGTGGGACTGGATAGACCCGATTCAGCGAGGCATCTTCTGCGACCGTGACGCTGACTTGCATGCCAACGTTAATCACATTCTTTTGTGTATTCGAGGCATCACCGCTGGTATCTAATTCGCCAACGTCTTTGCAGACCTCTTGGAAAGCCTTTTGCGAAAGGTAGATCGTTTCGTTCGAACGGCATGCTGCCAGCAACGCCACCATGCCCAACATAACAATAATTCTACGCATAAGAGAATATACTTTACTCGACGGTTAACTGCCGGTCAAGTTTTGTGCGCAACCAGTTTTACTGCAAGACCATGAATCTCATCAACTGCTACAAATTTTCCAACCGGTACCGCTTTAGTTTCCGGTGCAACGTCCGCCGGCTCATGCCAATTTTGTCGGCGGCTTTTGTGCGATTGCTGCCGGTCTCATTCAGTGCCTGAATAATCAGTTGCCGCTCAGCCTCCTCCACTGTCATGGTCAGGCCGGGCCGGACCACGGAAATTTTTGTCAAATCAGCACCACTCCGAATCGCGGCCGGGATGTCCCGCACTGTCAACCGGTCGCCCCGAGCCAACACTACCATCTGCTCAACCGCATTCCGTAACTCGCGCACATTGCCGGGCCAATCGTAGGCCATCAACAGATTCACGGCCTCCTGCGTGATTTCGCGGACCGGCATGTTATTCTCCTCACTGTATTGCCGGTTGAATGTCGTAAACAGCAACGGCACGTCGTCACGTCGTTCCCGCAACGGCGGCAGATTCACCGTCACTACACTCAACCGGTAGAACAAATCATCCCGGAATTTTCCCTCGGCCACCATTTTATTCAAATCCCGGTTTGTCGCCGCGACCAGCCGCACGTCCACCTCGATGGTCTTGTTGCCGCCGACGCGCTCGAATTTCCGTTCTTCGAGCACCCGCAGTAGTTTCACTTGCATCGCCGGCTCCAATTCACCAACCTCATCCAGGAAAATTGTCCCGCCGTCGGCTATCTCAAACCGGCCGGCTCGCCGCTCGACTGCGCCGGTAAACGCGCCCTTTTCGTGGCCAAATAGTTCGCTCTCCAACAATGTCGTTGGTAACGCCGCCGCATGCACCGCCACGAACGCTCCGCCCTTGCGTGGACTGATGTTGTGAACGGCGTGCGCCACAAGCTCCTTACCAGTACCAGTCTCGCCGGTAATTAACACCGACGCTCGCGTTGGCGCAACCTGCCGGATGATGGCAAACATCTGTAGCATCGCCGGCGATTGGCCGATGAGGTTTTCGAGACCGAACTTCCGGTCTAGCTGTTCGTGAAGGTTGGTATTCTCGGTTTCGATCTGCCGGCTCTTTAACGCCCGGCCGATGACCAATTCCAACTCGTCAAGGTTGACCGGTTTAGTGACGTAGTGGTATGCACCGGCTTTCATCGCCTCCACTGCGTTTTCAATCGAACCGTACGCCGTCATCATGATGCTGATCGGCGGATTGCTTAACGAACCAGCTCGTCGAAGCAATTTCAGCCCATCGTCGCCCGGCATCCGCAAATCGGTGAGGAGTACATCCACCGGTTGGGTCTCTAAAATGCTAGCCGCTTTCGGTACTTCATCGGCGACCAGCACATCATACCGGTCGGCGAGTGCGCGCTGCAAACCATCGCGCTGCAAGCGCTCATCGTCCACAATTAAAATTGTCGGACGTTTATTGGTGTTCATGGTGAATACCGGCAGCAAGCATACGAGTTCGTTTTTCAGTCAGCGGTAATTTCAGGCGGACGGTTGTGCCACGGCCGGTATCGCTTTCGACGTCGAGCGTGCCGCCGTGTTCGCGGACGATTCGCTGGACAATCATCAAGCCGAGACCGGTGCCGGTGGTTTTGGTTGTGAAATATGGCTCAAACACACGCCCGATGTGTTCTGGCGCGATGCCGTGGCCGGTATCCATGAACGACACCGCCACATGATTTGAGCCGGCTTCGGTGCGAATACGCAGGATGCCGCCGGCGTGCATCGCCTGCAGAGCGTTCTTGATCAAATTGTAAAATGCCTGCTGCAACTGTGCCTGGTCCGCGAGGCATCGCGGTAAACCATCCGCCAGTTCCAATTCAACGAGAATGTCCCGGTCTTTAATCTCGCGTTCCAACAACTGAAGCGACTCAGTCACAATCTCATTGACTGCGGCGCGCTGCAAATCTGGTTTCGTTGGGCGAATCGCGCGAAGAAATTGGCTGATGATCCGGTCGAGCCTGGCGATTTCCTCGCGCGCTACGCCCAAATCTTTCCGGAGCCGGCCCGCCTTTGCTACCGGCAAGTTTTTCAACTCGCGCTCCATAAGCTGGAGGTGAATGTTCAGCGAGTTGAGCGGATTGCCGAGTTCGTGTGCGACACCAGCCGCTAGTAGTGTCAGAGCAGAAAGTTTTTCCGATTCCAGAGCAGTCGCGGCGCGTTGCCGGGCTTCGGTGACGTCTCGGAGAATCACCGCCATGCCGTTCACTGAGCTGTCGGCGTCGTCAACCAATGGCACGATGTAAAAGCTCAAAAAACATTGCCGGGGATAAAACACCTCCAACTCGTGTGCCAAAACTTTACTCCACTCGGTTTTGTCCGCGGCGAAAATTTTCTTCCAATCGAGATCGCGCAAATGTTTGGCGAGTGGATCGCCGACCGCGCGCTCCGGGTCAAGACCCAGCATCTCGGCGGCGGCGGCGTTGAGGTAGCTGATTTTTCCTTCGCGCCCAGCCACGATGATGCCTTCCTGAATGGTATTGAAAAGCGTTTCGAGAAAACCTTTTTCCCGCGAAAGCTTTAGCACAAAACTTTGCAAGCTCTGTGGATCCACACGGTCAATGCGACCAATGAGTTTGTCGAGGAAAGTGTTTTTCACGCGTTACCTAACATGTGACACAATGGCGCTCCTACCTGCCTTTTTCAAGGCTAAATTTACATTATGCAGCGCTGACGGTGGGCGGTTCGGCTGTCGGCTTGTTACTGGATGGCGCAAGCAACTCAGCGACATGCTCTTGGACTTCGGCGAGTTGGTCGAGCCGCAGGTGCGGGTCGGGCACTGTAAACGACTCGCCACTCTGTGCGTGTTCGTAAATCAGTAATTCGTTGCCCTGCGCATCGGTAACGGTGTCGCGGTGCTTGAGTAGTTTCTTGCGTTCCAACATCACCGCTAAGATGTACCGGGCTGCCGCGTGACTGGGATCGGTAGACTCGACAAGCTTCCGCAATAACGTTTCGGCATTTTCCTTCTGAATCGCTTCCGGTGGTGGCGGTGCCGGCATTTTGAATTCGCCTTGCCAGTACGACAACACACCGATCTGTTCCGTTGTTGGGAAACACGCGCCACACAGATCCCGGCGCGCGTAACCCGCCGGCGTCAGTGCCAGCAAAGTGTGATAGCCTTGCTTGTCTGTGAACGCCTGCTGGCAACCGGTACAGGCGCTCGCCCGTGGTTGAATATCCCATTCAGTCATATCAGCTCAAAACCCCAATAAAACGATGGTTTTTCTTTCACTTGCAATAAAAAGATGCATGGTGTTGTTTTCGAGGCGATAAACCTCAAAGGAAGCACGCCGCCATGTAGCAATTGATAGACCATGTCGCGGAAAATCTATATCAGAGCGAGTCATCAAGCACTTACTATGCAATTTTTTTTCGTGATGGCAAGCAAATCAAACGCAGCTTGAAAACGACCGATCCAACCTTAGCTAAAAGACGTTTTCGTGGTTTGGTGTAAAAAATGGAGTTGCTCAATCTAGGTAAGTCTCATTGGAAGTTTGTACAAGTAATTGAACACCGGCAGAAGACTGACTTAGCCGTTCGCGATCTTAAACTTGCGACCAAAGTGGATATTAAAATTCGCCTCCGCCGAATCCAAGAATTTTAGGATGGACTGGCGACAAAGTGCGTCGCCGAAATTACAACCAGTGATGTTGAAACATGGTTAGCCAGACGCAAGTCGACAATCTCAGCCCAGCGTATGAACAACGAACTCGGCCTTATCAAAAAATATATGAATTTGCAAAACGCGAGGGATATCTACTGGAGAACTCCGCCGACCCAATTCGCTGGCTTAAAGTTACAAAAACACAAGCTACCCCACCAACCAAACAACAGTTCACCAGTTTGATCAATCAGCTTCGCGTAACGCAACGGCAATGCAGCCGACTTCGTTGAGCTCCTAGGAAGCGGGATGCGTTAAGCCGAAGCTGAGAATCTCACATGGAGGAAGGTAGATCACGCTGGTGAAACATCCGAGTGTCAGGTGGCGAGTAAGGAACGAAGAATCGACAAACGAGAATTATTCGCTTTTTCAACCCATACGGGAACCATTGCAACGGATTCATCGAATGACCTGCTGATATCGCTACCAGCAGGTCAGGGAATTATACCAGTTTTGGTGGGTGGTTTAAGGTGGCGTTGACACGGTGTTTTCGTCGTCCTACTATGTCGCTGTGAAGAAGGCGAACGCAGCCGTAACAGTGTGCTTATTCATAATTGGTATACTTCTTTATGGCAACACACGACGCTCGCGCTAAACAATGGAAACTGGTCTGGTTCGACGAGTTTGACTACCACGGTTTGCCTGACAAGACTAAATGGGACTACGAAGAGGGCTTTGTGCGCAACAAAGAAAGCCAATATTACGCGCGCGAGCGATTGGAGAACGCCAGAGTCGAGGGTGGTCAGCTGGTCATTGAATGCCGCAAAGAGCATTTCACGCCCACGAATCATGCGCCTGTGGAATACACCTCCGCCAGTCTCATCACCAAGAACTTGGCTACTTGGCAATATGGCCGGATTGAAGTGCGCGCCAATCTCCCCCACGGCAAAGGTGTCTGGCCGGCCATTTGGATGCTCGGCGCAAGTTATCCACAAGTCATCTGGCCCCAGTGCGGTGAAATCGACATCATGGAGTTTGTTGGCCATGATCCTGACAACATCTACGCCCACCTGCATTACTCGGCTGATGGCCGGCTCCAGTCCGACCGTGGCGTGCTGTCAACCGCTGTGCCGTCGGCTGCTTTCCATGTCTATGCCTGCGAATGGTTCCCCGACCGAATTGATTTCTTTTTCGACAACCAGAAATACCACACCGTTCCGACCGACAAGGCCGGCCAGGGTGCGGATAATCCATTTCGCAAACCCCACTACCTATTGATCAACTTTGCGTTGGGTGGGGCTTGGGGTGGGCCGATTGACGACACAATCCTGCCGCAGACATACTTGATTGATTATGTGCGGATTTATAGTCAATCAACCCGCTGAGTACATATTACTGAACCCTTATTATCGGACTCGTCACTCTGTACATCAGCGCCTATATTGCCGAGCAATAAGGTTCTACCGTATGGCGGAAACTCGCCATTGATCTTGTCGTGCCTGATTAACTTTCTTGCCTCACTCAATTGCAAACGTGGCCATTACCACCGCCGTTACCTTCTTGTCCAAGGCGCTGAGATCATTCACACCGTAATCCGCCACTTCATTTGAATTGATTGGCGTAATCTGGAACACCCCCATCTTTGCAGAACGAATGGTTCCTATGTGATTACCTGTGGCATTGGCCATGTTTGCCGCCCGTTGCTTGGCGTTCTCAGTTGCGCGACCAAGCATCTCTAGTTTGAGTTCATCCAGTTTACGATAGTGATAGGCTGGGGTTCCTGAGTTTAATTGTACCCCTTGATCAATAAGCTCGGTAATCGCTCGCGAGATTGCGGTCACATTGGTCACATTGGCGGAATGCACTTCAATGCTCTGGCTCAAACGGTAATCAATCAACTCGTTGGTGTCGTTACCGTGCTCATCTTTCTTGTACAACTGCTGCGTGCCAACCTGTAGAATCGTTAATTCATCACCTTTAATACCTTTCGTTTGGAGGTATTGTTTCACTTTTTCGAGGTCGGCACTCAGCCGCTTGTACCCTTTTGCTAGATCTGTATCCCGCACATCAAAGCTGGCATTCCAAACCACATAATCACTGGTAATCGACTTGTTAGCCGAGCCTGTGACAGTAATGACTTCGTGCGTGGCCTTCTGAAACTTCAAGAATGCCGATGACAGAATGATGCTGGAACCGATGGTTGCACCGGCAATGCATAACCCGAGAATGATGACCTGTGTGTTGCGTAGAAACCGAAAACTGTCCATGACTGCCTCCTTAAATATGAGGTGGGAGCGCTCGGAAGAAGAGATACCTTATCTGGACTTCTGACTGCTCAAACGCCGGTGAAGATGTCTCACCAAGGTACGACCTCCTTGTTAGGTTCCGTGTAGCACCAGCGCGGAAGAGTGTCAACGGGATTGCGGAAGAATTAATTTATCGGTTACGGTGTTTCAATATTTTAGCAAGCCAGCTGCGGGGATGCCCCTTACTGTCGAAACAGACGATCCCGATTAAGAAGATCAGTGCGACGATCCCGACGATAATGCAAAGTAGAATCGTATCTCTGTTCATAACTACCACTACAATCTACGATAGCGCCCATTAGCACCGTATATGTGCGGGTGTCAAACGCTTATGAAGCAAGCAACTTGCTGGCCTGCGCAGATGTGCTACATTGTTTATCAGGTTAACCCCGAACCCAAGGAATCTATGACAGCCAGAGTGTTCGCACTTGCCGTTGGTAGCTTGTTATTAATTTCTCCAGTCCTTCGCGCTGGTGATCCAACCCAGACACCGCCACCGAACCAACCCCACAAGGATGGACCACCACGAGGTATGTTTGCTTTGCTTCCGCCGCAGATGATCGAGAAGCTGAATCTAACCGATGATCAAAAGGCGAAGCTCAAAGCCATCGAGGAAGGTTTTGCCAAGACACAACAGGAGTATTACACGACCCACAAGGATGCGATTGAGGCCGCCAAGAAAGCCATGGAAGCCGCGATGGCGGGCATTCAGGAGCAACGGAAGGCGGCGATGGAGGCGGTCAAGTCGCTATTGACACAAGAGCAGATGGAGATGATGCATGGTCCGAAGGGTGAAGGTCGCGGACCCAAGCGCGATGCCGTCAAACCACCGCCAGCAGAGTGATTGTTTACTAACAACCCACGGTGGTCTTTCAGTCAGGTTGCAGTCTGGAGTGCCATACGCACAGGCTATCGGTTCGCTCCATTTGCCCCACGGAACATTATTTTAGCAACCAGCAGCAGTGTCCAGCAAATGGACTGGAGCAGTTCGGCTGAAAATGTGAACCAGTATTTCATGCTCAAGAATACAAAGGTCATGATCCACAGAAAGATTGTGGTCATCACTGCGGTGAACAATGAGATTTGGTCGGCGTGTTTCTTTTTGTAGATTAAAATTAACTGGGGAATCAGTGACACGGCAAATACCCCTGTGCAAATTGACAAAATTAAATCTTTCACTGTCTTGTGATCTCCTTGTTAGGCGAGAAATAGCACCACGGCTGAATGAAGGCAATGCTAACGCAATAGTCCACGGTGCTGCTTCAGCCATTTCTCGGCATTCTTGTAATCAGGACAGACTGCCGCAACATGTTGCCAATAACGCTTGGAATGGTTGGCCTCACGGCGATGCATTAGTTCATGCAGGATGATGTAGTCTTTTACGAATACAGGTGCCTGAATCAACCGCCAGTTAAGCGAGATTGTTCCGCGCCGTGAACATGATCCCCAGCGTGAGCGTTGATTGCGGACTGTAATGCGCTGAATACTGACTTTGTGCTTGGCGGCGAGTTCAATGGTTCGCTTATATAATTCCTTCGCTGCTAATTTCCAGAGATGTCGTTCAATAGTTGGTCGGAAATTGGCTGGATTGGTAACTCGAATGGATTGATCCGCGAATTTGACTAGGTTGCCATTGTGATTCTGCCCAACATCCAGTGTTACTGGCTGGCCGCGATACAGGATCTCAGTGCCATGCTGCCAGATGTGAGATTTAACAGGTTGCGCCTGATGTTTCTGGAGCTGCTTGGTAATCCATTCAAGATTGTATTCAGCAAATACCTCAGCTTCCTTAATGGATCCACGCCTTGGGACTGTTGCTCGAAGTGTACCATCTGGTGTTAGGCGCAGAATGTAACGACGAGCGCGTTGATTACGGACAAAGTGGATCGGAACATTGCGTGAATCAATGGTAAGCGTGTGTCGCTGGGGCTCGCTAGTTCGGAATCTGGCGTTTGCGATATGCCATTTGATGGCCACAGGAATGATTTAGGAATTGGCGAGATGAGTATGCCGACAAAAGAACCGCATCCTCTCCGCCAGGTTCAAAATGTGAAATTGGTCACAGTGATCCAACATTGCATTCTCTGACTGCAATTGTTCTGGGGGCACCAGCTTTCGAGTAAGACGTATCCGTATTACGGTCCGCAGCTTTGATGGCACGAACCCGCTTAAACACAATACTTAATCGCGCCTGTTTTGGCATCGCTTTCACATGGTCAGAATACGGCTTTTGAGGTTCCGGTCAAGCATTGGAATTTGACGTACCAGTCGTTGAGTTTTTCAGCCCAGTCAAGCGCATTATTGCGAATGCTCACTAGCCTCCTAACATGTCACAAAGATCCTAAACTCAAGTGGCAGTGGTTGGGTTCTGGCGTTAACGGTCAACGTTACTGGCAGGTTGAATATTGCCAATCGTAGCCCAGCAGGTTTATCCTGCAGCCATGAAACAATCTCTCGGTGCTGTCACTTTGATTTATCCAACGCCAGTCTTCCTCATTGGAACCTACGATAGTACTGGCAAACCCAACATCATGACCGCTTCTTGGGGTGGGATTTGTTGTTCGAAACCGCCTTGTATTTCGGTGTCACTACGGAAGGCGACTCATACATATTCAAGCATCGTCGTGCGCAAAACATTCACAATCAGTATTCCTTCTGAAAACCAAGCTAGCCAAGCGGATTACTGCGGATTGGCTTCGGGGAGCACTACCGATAAGTTTGCCCATATAAAGTTTACACCTGTTCGTAGCGAAGTGGTTGATGCCCCATATGTCAACGAATGTCCGCTCGTCGTGGAGTGCAAGTTGGTTCACACCTTTGAACTAGGGTTGCATACCCAGTTCGTCGGTGAAGTGATGGATGTCAAAGCCGACAAAGAAGTGATGAAGGCTGGTGGCTTGGTGGACGTGTTGAAAGTCAGGCCGTTAATCTTCACCCCTGACACTCGTGAATATTACGGAGTAGGGAGATTGATTGGCCAAGCGTTTTCCATTGGCGAGAACGTCTGAAGTGGCGGTTGGTGGTGACTTGTTCGACTGGTTTCGACATATTTTGAGCTGTGATTGAACACCGTGGCATGGTGCGTTGTCAGACTCCATGAAACTCGGTTGTGTGCGAACCCACGCAAGTGCTGCTCTTCTCCTGGCGCACTCGCGTGAGTGATTAATTCTGACCTATCGCCACCAACCGAGTTTTCGTTTTTACTCAGCGACTTGT
>JBAXAT010000006.1:0-15946 GCA_037142335.1 Verrucomicrobiota bacterium
TCGATATTGGCCTTCATCCGGTCGGGATAAACCAGCAGACGGCCGGTAATGTCGGTCAGTTTAACCAGCATGTAATCTAGCAACGTCGTCGAGTCCGGCAGGATGACGCGTTCAACCGAACTGTGACTGATATCGCGTTCGTGCCAGAGCGCAACGTTTTCCATTGCGGCGAGCGCGTTGCCCCGCAACACGCGCGCCAGCCCGCAGAGGCGTTCGCAAGTGATCGGGTTGCGCTTGTGCGGCATCGCGCTGGAACCTTTTTGGCCGACGGCAAAAAACTCTTCAGCTTCGAGGACTTCGGTGCGTTGGAGATGCCGGAACTCTTGCGCCCAACGTTCAATCGAACTACCCACAAGCGCTAGCGCCGCCGAATACTCCGCGTGCCGGTCGCGCTGGAGAACTTGGGTCGAAATATTTGCCGGTCGCAAGCCGAGCTTCCGACAAACGTACGCTTCGACTTTTGGCGAGAGATGCGCGTGGGTGCCGACGGCGCCGGAGATTTTACCGACCGCCATGACTTCACGAGCGCGTTCGAGGCGCGCGAGCGCCCGGCCGAACTCGTCGTACATCAACGCCATCTTCAAGCCGAACGTCGTCGGCTCGGCGTGGACGCCATGCGTGCGCCCCATACAGGGTGTGAACTTAAATTTCTTTGCCTTCCGCGCCACGACTTGCCGGAGCGCTTTCACATCTGCGATGAGAATATCCATCGCCTGCACCATCTGGTAAGCCAGCGCAGTATCACCGACATCGGATGACGTCAACCCCTCGTGAATGTGCCGGGAAGCCGGGCCGACCTGTTCAGCGACGCAGGTCAAAAATGCGATGACGTCGTGGTTTGTAGTCTTTTCGATTTCGTTGATGCGCTCAACGGTAAATTTCGCCTTGCGCCGGATGGTGGCGAGATCGCGTGCCGGTATCTTCCGGGCTTCGCAGGCAAGGATTTCAATTTCGAGCCAGATTTTGAACTTGTTTTCATCAGTCCAAATCTGGCGCATCTGTTCTCTGGAATAGCGTCGAATCATAGCACCTACAAGGCTACCGGAGCGCGCTTGGTATGTCCAGCGCAAGCGTTTTGCCAGCCGGCACGTCAAACAACTTGCCGTCGACGTTGATGGTGACCGGGAGCGCGCTCGGATTGAACACGCTAGCCCGGTTGGTGGCGATTACGAGACGTTGCCGGGCGGCTTCGTAATCGAATAGCTCAATGTTCGTGCAGTACCAAACATCTGGCTTACTTGCGAGTGGTTTGAAAATCTTTTCCAAATCATCCCAGCGATTCTCAAATTCATAGGTATGACCCCAGATGAAAAACAGGCCGGCCGAGCGCGGATTGACGTGAAACTCGGCAAACCGTTCTGGTACTGACTTTGGCTTGGCGTCAAACTGGTGTCCGGTCGTCTGCCAAGCCAGCGGTTCGCGTGCCGGGAAGCAACATGAATTGATCTCGGTGGTTCGAGCGTAGACGATACCAAGTTGCCGGAGCACGGCGATAACGCGGCCGTTGTACGTGCCGAACGGATACGCCATACCGCGCACTGGGTAGCCGACCAAATCCTCCAACGCTTGCCGGTCGTCGAAAACTTCGTGGACGATTTGTGATGCGTCGAGTTTTTCCAACCACGGATGCGACACGGTATGCACAGCAACTTCGTGACCTCGGTACAACCCGGCAACTTCTGCCGCTTCCACGTGACCAGGGCCCCCAAAGAGACCGGAGTTCAAATTAAACGTGCCTTTCAGCCCCCACTCATTGAACGCCTGGATGACGCGCCGGTCATGCACAACGCCGTCGTCAAAACTCGTGGTGACGGCGATGCGTTTGCCGCCGGGAAATTGAGCGATTTCGATGCGAGCCGGTATTTTCATGGCGGAGACAATTTCATATTCCAGCCCACTTGCCAAGCCAGACTTGCACTGTTTGATAAGATACTGGCGTGCTTGCTCCTGAATTATTGCTCGATGCGTACCGACGCGGAATCTTTCCTATGGCGATGAACGCACGTGGAACGATTGGCTGGTTCACGCCGGATCCGCGCGCGATCATTCCACTCGACGCCGGGTTTCATATCCCACACGGCTTGCGGCGAACATTGAAGAAAGCGCCGTTTGAAATTACGTTCGATCGCGACTTCCCGGCGGTTGTCCGTGAATGCGCTTCACACCGCGCGGAAGGTACATGGATTTCGCCGCAGATTCACAAAAGCTATTGCCAGCTTCACAAGCTCGGCCACGCGCACAGCGTCGAAGTCTGGGCGGATGGCAAACTGGCCGGCGGATTGTACGGCGTCCACATCGGCGCGGTGTTTTTCGGCGAAAGTATGTTTCACCGAGCAACCGACGCATCGAAGGTCGCGCTCGTCACGTTGGTGGAACGGCTCCGGCAACGCGATTTCGTTTTGCTCGACACGCAATGGCAGACAGCGCATCTCAAGCAATTCGGCACGCGTGAGATTCCGCGTTCAGAATATCTACAAATTCTGGAGCGCGCCGTGACGTTCCCGGTTGAATTTTGAGCCGGCTGGCTATTTTGTAGTGCATTGCGCGTCGGGGCTTAATTCTTACCAACGGCAACATCTGCCGCACCGGCAGGCTGTTACATCAACTTCACACAACCGCCACCTGTTTGTGGCATGGCGCGTGCAGGTTACCGGTGTGAGTGTGAATTATGAAAAAGAATCGAATGTTAACTGTGAAAATGTGCGCGAGTGCCGACGTGAATTATCTGAATCTAGCGGCGGCGCTGATCCGGGAACTGCCATCTGTGTTGCGCGTGCGGGTTGACTTGGAGGCGCGGCGGTTGGAGATTTTGTACCTGGTGGCACCGGGTGGGATGTTGCAGAAGATTCACACGGCGTTGCTGATGGCGGGCCGGGATATGCCGGCACTGCGGGCGTATTGACCAATGAAAGGAGACTTGGCGATGTTGAAGAAATTGAATCGAGTGCCGAAGGAGGTGGAAATCCGGCAACGCGCGCAGGAGATTTTTCTGGCGCGCGGTGGACGGCCCGGTCGGGAGATTGATGACTGGCTACAAGCGGAGTACGAGTTGACGCAGTTGCCGGTGCAGCAGCTCGCCAAGCTGGCCAAGCCGAAATCCAAACGCGCTCCGCTGGCGGTGGTGAAGGTGGCGCAGGCCGCCCTGCTCCTTGGGGCGAGCGGGTTAATATCACTGCGCGGTTGAGTCGGCTACAATCACGGCACAGTGACAGCAAACGCTGATTAACTAAATAAATTGTATGGATGTCACCGATTGGTAACGTCGTTGTCGTGTAATCGTCACAAGCTTACGGCATGCTGCGGGTATGAGTTACCGGACGGTTTGGATTTCAGATTTGCATCTCGGCACGCGTGGATGTGATGCGGCTGGCGTACTGGAGTTTTTGCGGGTCACGGAATTTGACCGACTCTACCTCGTTGGCGATGTTGTTGACTTGTGGCGCTTGCGCCGGGAACATTACTGGCCGCAGTCACACAGCGATGTCATTCAAAAATTACTTCGCAAGGCCCGCAAAGGCACTGAGGTAATTTTTATCCCCGGCAATCACGATGAGTTCATTGCAAATTTTATCGGCATCTTCGGCAACGTTGCGGTCAAGAGCCAAGATATTCACACGACGACCGATGGGCGCCGCTTACTAGTAATGCATGGCCATGAGTTCGATGCTGTCACAACACACGCCAAGTGGCTGGCGTATCTCGGCGACATCGGTTACGGATTTCTGCTCTGGGCAAACCGGCCGTTGAATCTGATTCGCAGCCGGCTCGGCTTGCACTATTGGTCATTGAGCGCATACGCTAAAAGCCGCGTGAAGACCGCAGTGAGTTTCATTGGGGATTTTGAAAATGCAGTAGTGCATTACGCCGGATTACACCGGGCTGATGGAATTGTGTGCGGACATATCCACACAGCGGCAGTCAAGCAAATCGGCCCGGTAGTTTACTACAATACCGGCGACTGGGTCGAAAGTAGCACGGCATTAGTCGAACACCACAATGGGCGGATGGAACTGCTCCGCTGGCGGCAACACCAAGCCACACGCCCAGCCAAGCCATTCCTTGCATTGGAACCACAACCAGCGCTTACTGGGGCCACCGCATGAGTCGTTCCAACACTTTGTCAGCGCGCATTGAAGCCCATCTACAGGACAAACTGCGCGCAATGTTCGCACCGGCACGCGCCGCAGCGACCGGGAAGGATGCCGACGCGTTGCATGCAATGCGCGTAGCGACACGCCGGTTACGAATTAGCTTCCGTTATTTTGCCGCGCTATTCCCGGCCAGTGAACTCCGGCAAGTCCAACGACAATTACGCCGAACAACTCGGATCCTAGGTGAAATCCGGTCGCTAGATGTAAACCTCCAATTGCTCCACCAAGCCGCTAAACACTTGCCGGCCGACACTGCCGCAGTGCAGCGTAAATTGACTGGCGAATTACTCGCCGCCCGGCAGCAACACGTGCATGACCTGCACGAATTGTTACAGACATTTACGACGAGCCATTTTGAGGCGCGCATTCACACGCTCACACTCAAGCCGCGAGCAGTAGACAACCAGCGAGTGTTAGGAGAAGCCCAAGATTTAATTCTGAAGTTCCTCCGACAATTGCGCCGGCAATTCAAAAAATGCCGGCATAACGACCAATACGGTCCAGCACTTCACAAACTGCGCATTACCGCTAAACGTTACCGGTATACCTTGGAAACCAGTCTGGCGGTATTTAAAATCAGTGCCATGTCGCAAATCAAAGGGATTAAGAAGTTGCAAAATTACCTTGGCGCCTGCCACGACCAAGAGGTGCTACTGGAATTCTTACAGAGCTGTCGGCGACAGTGGAAAAAAGCGGACAATCCGCTTGCCGGCCGTTTGAGCAACGTGCTAGCCTTTTTCCAAGGAGAACACGAAGTGGCATTTGCCGATGTAAAAAACTTCCTTAGTGAAGATCAAGACTGGCATAAAAAAGTGAAATTACTACTCCCTTATGACTAACACATCAAAATATCCCGGCAAACTGATCGCCGTCGAAGGTCTCGACGGCTCCGGCAAGTCTACGCAGGTCTATCTGCTGAAACGCTGGATGGAAATGCAAAACTTAAAAGTCTTTTTTACGGAATGGAATTCATCCGCGCTCGTGAAAGACGCAACCCGTAAAGGCAAGAAGCGCCAACTCCTGACGCCGACAACATTTTCACTGGTACACTGCACGGATTTTGCGGACCGGTTCGAACGACAGATCTTGCCATTGCTGCGCGCCGGCTACATTGTGCTGGCCGACCGATATATGTACACCGCATTCGCCCGCGATAGCGTCCGCGGTTGCGATCCACGCTGGCTGCGAACGATGTACAGCTTCGCGGCAGTACCGGACATCACATTTTTCTTCGACACACCGCTGGCGGTTTCGCTGGAACGTATTCTCAGCGGTCGGCCACAGTTGAAATACTTCGAAGCTGGCATGGACTTAAATCTTGCTGATAATGAAGAAGACAGCTTCCGCATTTTTCAGGGGAAAATTTACGACGAGTACAAAAAAATGGTGCCAACCGAACATTTTGTGGTGATGAACGGCATGTTGCCGGTGGAAAAACAACAGGCGATGGTGCGCAAGTACGTCGAACAGAAGATTGACTTGCCGGTCTTTCGTCAGCGAGGGAAACGATGAGCACGACACGTAAAAATAAACGTTTTTTTGGCACGACGCTGCCGGGCTGCGACACTACCAAATTGCTCGGTAAACTCATCGTGCTCGAAGGCGCCGACGGTTCCGGACGCTCAACACAAATCGAGATGCTAAAAGATTGGCTCGAAAACCTCGGCTTCGCCACTACCAGCGTTGGCTTGAAACGCAGCACGCTCGTCGCCGAAGAACTCGATGCAGCGCAGCAGGGCAATATTCTTAGCCACACAACGCGCAGCCTGTTTTACGCGACCGATTTCGCCGATCAACTCGAAAATCAAATCATCCCGGCATTGCGCGCTGGATTTATTGTACTAGCTGACCGGTACATTTACACATTGATGACGCGCGATATAGTACGCGGTGCAGATCCGGAATGGGTAAGATCGCTGTATTCCATTGCACTGGTACCGGACGCCGTGTTTTATCTCCGCGTCAGCCCGCAACAACTCGTCGAGCGCAACTTCAAGAAAAACGCCACGCTCAACTACTGGGAAAGCGGCATGGACATCGGCTTGTCACACGACATGTTCGAAAGTTTTATGAAATATCAGCGCCTCATCCAGGCTGAATTTCGCAAAATGCAAACCACGTACGGTTTCGCAGTTATCAATGGCAATCGTTCGGGGCGCGCGATTAGCGGCGAGCTGCGCGCTAAAGTTCAAAGCATTGTCAACATGCCGCCACAATGAAGCACGCTGCCAAATTTATGCGCACTCAGGACGATCTTGTCGCCAGCCTACATACGCTGCGACTCATCGTAAAAGAAGTCGGCTTTAATTACATTGCCGGCTTGCAAGCTGAAGTCGCCCACCTCGAGGAAGCTATCCGTCTGCTCCGAGATAGTGACACCCAAGATTGCAAAACGATCAACCAACTAACCACGATGCTCAAATGGATCAACACCCTCGAAGTCAAACCGCAAAAGGGTCGACGGCGCGACCTGAAAGAACTCGATCGGCTCATCCGCAAGCTGGCAAACCAAGCCGAAAACTGGTGAAACCGCTCCGCCGCCAACGCAAGCATTACGTCGGAGTTGACCTCGGCGGCACAAAGATTCTGGCAGCCGTTTTCGACGAACGCGGCAAACTGATTTCCCGCGAAAAGAAGGCTACAAAATCGGAGCTTGGCGAAACCGTAGTTCTCCAGCGCATCGAAGAGTGCATTCACGAAGCGCTGGCCGCCGCCGCCTTGCCACACACGGCGATTGCCGCGCTTGGCATCGGCGTGCCGGGTCTCGTGGACACCAAAGGTGAAATCGTCCGCGTAGCCCCGAATCTTGGTTGGCATAACGTCCCTTTGGCACGGCTACTCAGCAACCGGATTAACATCCCGGTCACAGTGGTGAACGATGTGCAAGCCGGCACGCTTGGCGTTGGCGAATACGGCGCCGGTCGCGGCCTGAAAAGTTTTGTGTGTATGTTCATCGGCACCGGTCTCGGTGGTGGCATTGTGATTGATGGTCAACTGTACCGGGGCAGCACCGGCATGGCCGGCGAGATCGGCCACATGACCGTCATCCCAGAAGGTGGCCCGAAATGCGGTTGCGGTAATCGGGGTTGCCTCGAAGCTGTGGCCAGCCGCAGCGCCACCGTCCGGCGCATCGTCCGCGAAATTGAGGATGGACGCAAATCAGTCGTTAAACAACTATGCGATGGCGACCTCACCCGCATTCGTAGCCGGATTCTTTCAACTGCTTACCGGCAGGGTGACGAACTTGTCTGTGAAGTCATTCACGACGTTTGCCATTACACCGGCATCGGCGCGGCAATTTTAATCAACGCCCTCAACCCGCAGGCCATCATCCTCGGCGGCGGCGTCATCGAGGCCCTCGGCGACCGGATGTTGCCGCGTATCAGCAAGTCCGCGTGGGCACACGTTATTGCGCCCAGCCTAGAACGCATTCGCATCAAGGATACTGGTCTTGGTGACGATGCCGGCATTCTCGGCGCGGCATTGGCGGCTCGCCGTAGTCACGCGTGAGCCAGCGCTGCATCCAAGCTGAAGTCTTGTTGTCGATGTTCGACTGGGACGTGCCTCATTGCCAGCAAGTCCGCGACATCGCGTTGATGTTGTTCGAACAATTAACCGAGCTCCACAATCTCAACACAAACGAGCGTGATCTCCTCGAAGCGGCGGCGTTGCTCCACGACATCGGCTGGACTGTCAGCCACAATAAACATCATAAACACGCATACCGGCTGATTCAAGAAAACCGCCGGCGCTTGGCTGATTTCACTGCGCCAGAAGTCGCTCTGATTGCCAATGTGGCTCGCTACCACCGCAAAGCGTTGCCGGCGCTGAAACACGAACCATTTGCCGCGCTGGCCGAAGCCGACCGCGACATCGTCCGCAAGCTGGCCGCGTTGTTGCGTGTGGCGGACGGACTCGACCGCCCACACCGTCAAGATGTCCAGAATGTTGTCTGTGAGGTTGCCGACGCAGTTGTCACGCTCCGCTTACAAGTCCGGTCCGCCCCCGAAGCACACCAAGCCGGCGGCGAACGCAAATGCGATTTCTTTGAGCAAGTCTACCGGCGCAGACTAGTGGTCACGGTAGCTAGTTTGTAACTTCCGCGGTTGGCTTGGGTACCAACTCTGGAGTTGGTGACACCTCAGCGGTGGCGTTCTGTGCGGATTCGTTTGCAGCAGCAACTGCGGCCACAGCCGCCTTAACTTCGTCGGCAATCGGCGCCGGTACGGACGACAAAACCGGCGCACTTTCAGCTACCACCGCTGGCGCATCCGCAATCGCGGCCACGGTTGATTCCTTGTCGCTTAGCAAATCATTACGAAGATCTTCCTCGTAAGGACGCAAATCGGCAGTGATGCCAGCATCAATTCGCTCTTCTTGAGTTTCTTTGGAATGCTCGGCGGCCTTGCGCGCTGATTCTTCGCGTGGGCTGAACTTGACGATGACCACTTTACTGATGCCGTGTTCTTCCATTGTGATGCCGTAAAGCGCATCGGCCATTCCGATGGTGCGCTTATTGTGCGTAATGACCACAAACTGGCTCAGTGTGATGAAGCGTTGGAGAACCCGGATAAAACGGTTGATGTTTGATTCGTCGAGCGGCGCGTCCAACTCGTCGAGGACGCAGAACGGCGACGGCTTGACCATATAAATCGAGAACAACAGCGCGGTCGCGGTGAGCGTTCGTTCGCCACCACTGAGAAGTGTGATACTCTGGAGTTGCTTACCCGGCGGTTTTGCGACAATCTCGATACCGGATTCGAGCGGATCGTTTTCATCTGATAGAATCAGGTTCGCCTTGCCGCCGCCGAACAACTCAGTGAACATCCCTTGGAAGTTTTCGCGAACCTTCTCAAAGGTTTCCTGGAAAAGTTGTTTAGTGGTAGTGTTGATCTTCGCAATGACCTGAAGCAACTGCTCCTTGGCTTTGACCAAATCTTCGTGTTGTTGGCTAAGAAATTTGTAGCGCTCCTCCAACTCGTCGTATTCCTGAATCGACTCGACGTTGACCGGCCCCATCGCATCGAGTTTCGTCTGCAACTCCGACGCCTGCACCTCGATCGCGTCCCAATCAGTCGGCAACTGCACCTGTTCACTGACTACCGGCCCGCCATCGGCAACGGTAATTGTCATTATATCGCTCTGGAGATCATCGACATTGACCTGATACTTCTGCCAGACGCGGTCCTTCAAATTCTGGATTTCCATCCGTTTCTGGGCCAGGGCCACATCGAAACCAGATTTCTTGTTCTGCGCTTCTGTCGCCTGTAACCTCAGCGCGCGCAGTTCAGTTTCCGCCTGCTCAATGCCGCCGGTAACTTCGTTACGCTGATGCTGCAAACCGGTAATCTGCTGCTGCGATTGCTCACGCGCTGTTGCTAACTCAGCAATCTTCTGCTCCGACTCGAAGTTCTCTTTCCGGAGTTGTTCAATGCGGCTAGTGCAACTCTCAATTTCGCCGGTGCAAACCTGAATCCGCTCGCCGAGGTCGTGGATTCTACTGGCAATTGGCTCGCGTTGCGACTGAATCGCTGCGCGCTTGTGCTGAATGCCGCCGGCAGCGACTCGTAATTCGGTCAATTGTGACACCATCTGGTCGCGCTGGCCGGTCAGTGTGTTGACTGCCTGCTGCCAGCCGATCATCTGCTCGCGCAGCTGCCCTTCGCGCATCTGCGACTGTGCCAATGCGGTTTGTAAATCTGACCGGCGTTGCTTCTCTTCGGTGTCTTGCTGCTCGATAGTTTGCAGTTCAAAAATCACCGTGTGAACTTTGCTCTCAAAATCACGGCGCTCGGTCGCCATTGCGCTGAGCTCGCCTTCCCGGCCGGCAAGCGTAACGTCGTTGGCGTGCAATTCGTCGCGTAACCGCCGCACCAGCACTTCCAACTCATCGCGCAACCCTTCCAAGCCGGCCTTGTTCTCCACCAAGCTGGCTGCCTGCACTTGAAGCTGACTGACTTCGTCGGCTAATGCGCTGATTTCTCCGATGTGGCTGGTCGAAACCGCGCTGAGCACGCCGTGCTCGTTCAAAAATTCGCCGCGCAATGTCGCAACTGACAACTGCGGCTGCTGTTGCCGGAGCGCCAGCGCTGCGTCCATGTCATTGGTCACCACTACATCTTTTAAAAGCGATCGAAGCAACGGTGCAAACCGGGTATCTCGGACGCGCACTACATTTACCGCCCAAACCAAGCCGCCGAACGGCATATCTGTCGCCGTCACCTCGCCGGTAACGCGCAATAACTCTGGTGTGATAATGGTCGGATTCTGAATGGCGCTGATCAGCAAGCTGCGCGCTGTGTTCAAATCGTCGGCAAGGATGGCGCGGAGGTTGTGATTTAGTGCGGCCTCAATAGCCGGGCCATACTGCGTCTCGACTTCGAGAATATTGCCGAGCGTAATGCGGCCATCCGGTGCCGTAAACACCTGGCGGAGCACTTCGAGCCGCGCCGTTTTCTTCGCAACCGTAGATTCGATGGCGTGATGCTGTTTAGTTGCTGTGCTGAGTTGCTGTTGCAGTTCTGCCAACTCGGCCTCGCGAGTGGCGAGTGTTGGACCGGCAGATTCAACCGACCTGCGCAAGTCGGTCAGGGTGCCATTGAATGATTCTAACCGCTCTTCGAGTGCCCGGCGTTGGTCTTCGAGATTAATTTTTTCGGTAGAAAGTTTTTCAGCGCGAAATAGATCGTGTTTTTTCTTGGCATCCAGCGCACCCAGTTCGTTCCGGCTGTGCGCGCTCTGACTTTCAGACGCAATGAGCGCGGCATTAGCTTCATTCAGCGCGGCTTTCTTGTTGGTCAATTCCGCGTCGAGCACTTGGAGTGCAGCTTGTTGACCGGTAACTTTAGCCTGCTCGGCGGCAAGCTGGGAGTCAATCTGAGCGAACTCAGTGTTAAGCGTGTCGAGTAGTTGTTCGTTCTGGCGAATTTTTTCTTCGTTGGCGGCAATCTCGAGGCGATCATCGTCAATACGTTTACCGGCTTCGACGCTACGCTCGGTGTTATAGCCGATGCGCTGCTGATGCCGGTCGCCTTCGCTTTTTAGCTCATGGTCGCGATTGACGGCATCGCTGATGGCGTGTTCAATTTCATTGAGTGATCGGCGTAAGTCGGCAATCTGGGTTTCGCTACCAGCTATCTCGCCGGAAAACTGCTCAGTCCGGGCCGCGATGGTGATGATTTCGGTTTCGAGATTGGTGATATCAGCTTGAAGTAGATCGAATTTATGGCGCTGGAGCCGCGTATCGAGAGTTTTCAGCTGATCGAAGATTTCTTTATACCGGCGCGCCTTCCCAGCTTGGCGCTGTAAGGAAACAATCTGGCGCTTAACCTCTTTGATGATATCAGTCAAGCGCATCAGGTTTTGCTCGGTGTACTCGAGCTTGCGAAGCGCTTCTTTTTTCTGGTGCTTGTATTTGCTAATGCCGGCAGCTTCTTCAAAAATCATGCGGCGGTCATCGGGATGGGCGCTGAGAATTTGGTCAATCTGACCCTGTGCCATCATCGAGTAGCTAGACCGGCCAATGCCGGTATCCATGAACATCTGCTGAATATCGCGCAGCCGGCATTGAGTCTTGTTGAGAAGATATTCGCCGGTTCCATCCCGGTAAACGCGCCGCGTAACGGTGATTTCAGTAAAATCAAGATTGACCCCAGGCAACGAGATGAGCTTCGGATCCACATCGGCAAAGGTCAGATTGACTTCCGCAAGGCCAATTGCCTTGCGACCTTCGGTGCCATTGAAAATGACGTCAGCCATTTCTGTGCCGCGGAGTGCTTTGGCGGATTGCTCGCCGAGCACCCAGCGAATGGCATCGGAGATGTTAGATTTACCGCACCCGTTCGGGCCGACGACAGCGGTCACACCAGGTAAAAAATCCAGAGTCGTTTTCTCGGCAAACGACTTAAAGCCGATGAGCTGCAGGCTCTTCAGATACATGAGGTCCCCACCCCTTTCATTTTGATGCCAAAAAAGATAGCTGGCCAATCGTTGATTGCAAGCACAAAATCAAACACTTACGTAGCCAGCTTTAATGTGAATAACCTATGTGTAAGCCACGCAAAATAACAGCCGATTGCTAGTGGACTGTGGAAGTGAAAACGCACTGGCTCGACCCTGTTGCCATGTTCAGTCGGTGGCCACCCATGGAATTGGTTCATTACCAATTTTATGTTGCATATCAATGTCCTCCACTAAAAGGGGTATAACTAAGCTTCTGACGGAATCAATCACAGGGAGTGCCATGCTTTTTTGTCAGGTTGTGCCTGCCTAGCTGGTTAGGGCACGTTCAGGTGCTGATTTGCAATTCGTGATGCAAAATACTGAGAGCGTAGATGGCTGCCGTCTCCGCCCGCAACACCAACGGACCGAGCGACAACGGCAGACAGCCGGCATTTCTTGCTGACGAAATTTCCGCCGGCGTAAAATCGCCTTCCGGCCCAATCAGAATCAGAACCGATGCCGGTATGTTCGCCGGCAAAATCTTCTTTAACGGTTGCACGCCCGGCTGGAGTGAGGCAATGAGCTTCAGATCAAATTTACCTGGATTGGCAAAAAAATCCATCGCCTTACGCGGCGGATCAATGACCGGCAACCAGTTGTTGCCACATTGTTTACACGATTCGAGCGCAATCTCACGCCACCGGTTGAGTTTCTGCGTATCCTCGTCAAGTCGCACAATCGTGCGTTCCGACAAGATAGGTACAATCGCCGCCACGCCGAGTTCGGCGGCTTTCTGCACAATCAAATCCATGCTTTTTTTGGGCACCGCCTGTGCGAGCGTGATCCGGCACCGTAGGGCCGGCGTGCTTGTTTGGGCCAGAACATTCAACTTAACCGCTTGGTTCGTGATCTCGGCGATGGCACACTGCGCTTCGTGGCCGCACCCATCAAAAATATTGACCGTGTCACCTAGCTGGAGCCGTAACACGTGCCGGCAATGGTGCGCCTCATCCGCCGTCAAGACCGGTTGTTGAAAGTTAGGAATATAAAACCGGTGCATCGCCTACCGGCCGCCGAGGAAGCGTTTGACTTTCTCAAGAAAACCCTGACGTTGCGGATACGCTTCGTCGTTTGCCAAATGGGTAAACTCTTCAAGCTTCTCGCGAAGTGGCCGGGACAATCGACTCGGCACCTCCACCTGCACGCGCACCAGTAAATCGCCGGTCCCTTGCCCATGGACGTTGGGCAGACCTTGTGCGCGCAGACGGAACATTGTGCCGTATTGCGTACCAGCCGGAATTTTTAGCTTGGCAGAACCGCGTAGGGTTGGCACTTCAATCTCGCCGCCGAGCGCAGCGGTTGTAAAATGTACTGGCACTTCGCAGAGCAAGTCGTCGTCTTGCCGGACGAACAGCTCATGTTCTCGAACGCGAACAACAACGTATAAATCACCGTGCGGACCACCACGAAGACCGGCTTCGCCGTGGCCGGAACTGCGCAGACGCGAGCCATCATCTATGCCAGCCGGGATGCGAACTTTGACTTTGCGACGTTGCTGAGTGCGCCCTTCGCCACCACACTTCCGGCAAGGATTAGTGAGCATGCGCCCGGCCCCATTGCAACGCGGGCAGGTCGATGCCACGGTGAAAAATCCGCGGGCGTGCGCGACTTGGCCGCGACCATGACAAGTCGAACAGGTTTCGTCCTTTGAGCCGGCAGCACCACCGCGACCGGAACAGTCAGGACACGTGTCTAGAACATTGAAAGCAACTTCCTTCTCGAGACCACGTGCGGCATCAATGAAGTCAACTTCAAGATTATACCGGAGATCGTTGCCGCGACCAGCATGTTCACCTTGCTGAGTGCCGCCACCGAAAAAACTGTCGAAAATTCCGCCACCACCGCCACCACCAAAAACGGTTTCAAAAATATCGCGCGGATCATGGAAGCCACCCCCTGGGTGGCCGGCTGCACCGCCACCCGGCCGCGGTGCTCCACCACCGGGCGCAAATGCGGCGTGACCGAACCGGTCGTAGGCAGCACGCTTCTGAGCATCGCTCAAAATTTCGTAGGCTTCGCCAAGTTCCTTGAATTTTTCTTCGGCGCTGGCGTCACCGGGATTCTTGTCGGGATGATATTTGATAGCCAACTTCCGATACGACTTTTTCAGGTCGTCGTCTGCTGCGCCGCGCTCGACACCGAGCACTTCGTAGTAATCACGTTTACTCATACCGCCGGCGGGACCCCTTTACTGACAACGACGCGGGCCGGACGCAGCAGCCGTTCGCCAAGCCGGTAGGCGCTCTGGAGTTGTTCGAGAATTACACCATCGGGTTGCGCGACAGATTCAACATGGCTGACGGCTTCGTGAAGGTTGGCGTCAAATAAGTCGCCGGGCTTGGCGATGCTTTCGACAAGCCCGAATTCACCAAGGGTGCGGGCAAATTGTTTTTGAACTTGAAGTAAACCATCGTGCACCGGTGTGCCTTCGGCGCTGTGGTCGAGGGCACGCTCAAGATTATCAAGCGCCGGTAAGATAGCAGCGATGACGCTTTCGCGAGTCAAGCGCACAAGCTCTTCGCGTTCGCGGGCGACGCGTTTCCGGTAATTGTCGAAGTCCGCGGTGGCACGGAGGAACTTGTCCCAGTTCTCGGCCGCTTGGAGTTTTAGTTGTTCGAGTTCCGCGCCGGAATCAGGCGGTGGAATGACAGCAGGCGTGTTGGGTGTCTCAGTCATAGTAAACAGTAAACACTGGCAGCTACAATGGCTGCCGGTTAGGTTTTTTTCAAGTATTTGACCAACCGGAGGGTGTTACCTTCGGCGGCACTGGAGATGTAGGCAACTTCATCCATGAACTCACGCATGATGGCGATGCCATAGCCACCAGTATGCATGTTTTGGGCACGGTCGTGAACATTGTCGGGCTTGTAAGCAGCAAAATCGAAGTGCTGACCATGGTCATTGAGTTCGATAACAAGCTGGTCTTGCGCAATGCGGACGACGAGGCGAATTTCCGGGCGCTGGTGCTGCCAGCGCCAGTCGGCAGCCGGTGCGTAGGCATGCTCGACAATATTAGTGCAAGCTTCGTCCACGGCCATTTCAATTTTTGCAATGTCTTCGGGCAGGAAGCCGACCTTGTGAGCAAGATCACAGACGAGTTCGCGGATGTGGCCGAGATAGGTGACGTCGCTAGGCGTTTGAATAGCCAATGCATCAGTCGAACGTGTGACTGTGATTGGCTGTGTTTTGTCCATGGGCCGAGCGCGCACGATTTAACTATTGCCAAAACTGGCTATTGCAGCAGCTTCGTCCATGTGCACTTGTAGCACTTTGGTGAAACCGAGCAGCTCGATGATTTTGAAAATGCGTTCGGGTACGTTCATCAGCTTGAGATCACCGCCCTGCTCACGGGCGAGCTTGGCGAATCCGATAAGCGCGCCAAGCCCGGCGCTACCGATATACTCCAACGCCTGACAGTCTAGCAAAACAGCATACTGGTCTTGCTTAAAGAAGTTATTAAGCTGTGCCTCAAGGCGCGGGAATGAATACATATCAAGCGAGCCATTGAGCCGGATCAGCTGGATGGAGCCGCGAGTTTGATTTTCAATGTGGAAGTCTTTCATGGAAGTCTCCTATGGTTACTGGGGCTTGCCGTGGTTGAGTTCCGCACGGGCGCTCAGGACGGAGGTCACGTCCTTAAACTTTGATAGGTTACGGTTATCAGCACGAATCAGATTGGTGTGCGCTTCTAACATTAAATCGGCGGTTTCCTTTTTAACAAGAACTTTGGGAATTTGGGACGCATCCAAATCCGGTAAACGTTGCATTTGTAAGCTAGCCGTTACTGGCTCACT
>JBAXAT010000007.1:0-15522 GCA_037142335.1 Verrucomicrobiota bacterium
GTCTTCTGGTATACTGCCGGGCAGTTGCAGTTGTACACCTCATGGAAGACACCATTGCAGCCATCTCCACACCGAGCGGCGAAGGCGGAATCGCCATCATTCGCATTTCGGGACCACACGCGCTGGCAATTGCCGATGCGGTCTTTGTTTCCGCAACCGGCTTGCCCTCGACATATCCGAGCCACACGCTGCACTTCGGTCGGATTATTAGCGAGCAGCAGCAGCCTTTAGATGAAGTTCTGCTTGCTGTTATGCGCCGCCCGCGCACATACACGACGGAAGACATGGTCGAAATTAATTGTCACGGCGGTACGCAGGTCGCACGCAGTATTCTGGCGCAGTGCCTCCGGCATGGTGCCCGCCTCGCTGAGCCTGGCGAATTTACCAAACGCGCCTTTCTCAACGGCCGCATCGATCTCGCCCAAGCCGAGGCGGTGATGGACGTTATTTCAGCTAAGACCGAACGCGCCCAAATTGTTGCTGAACACACTTTGACGGGACATCTTTCGCGCAAGGTCGAAAAAGTCCGTCAGCAATTGCTCGCCAGCCTGGCTCACATCGAAGCTCACATTGACTTCCCAGACGAATCCATTTCACTAGCCACTCGTGAAGAATTGGAAACTGACATCACCCAGGTCATTGGCGCTCTTGAACAATTACTTGCAACGGCCAGCGAAGGAAAGATCTTGCGGAATGGTATTTCCGTCGTCATTTATGGTCGTCCAAATGTCGGCAAATCCAGCTTAATGAACGCCCTACTCGGCGAAGAACGCTCTATCGTCACATCAATTCCAGGCACAACCCGTGATACAATTGAGGAATCTGCCAATGTCAGAGGTATTCCAGTGCGTTTTACGGACACGGCCGGCATTAGAAAGCCACGCGGAATAGCTGAAAAACTTGGAATTGACCGTAGTCACAACATATTGAAATTTGCAGATATAGGAATCCATATAATCGATTCCTCAAAGCCGTTATCACCAGTTGATGTCGACCTGTCAAAGCATTGCGACGGCAAACGAATTATAATAGTACTTAATAAAATCGATCTCCCACGCAAGTTGATTTTGCCGTCAAAATTACAAAAAACTGATGTAATAGAAATCTCAGCAATTACTGGATACGGTATCGAACAGCTCAAAAGTCGAATTGAATGTGATGCTCTGAAAACCACCACGTCATCAGCCGGGTTAGAAGTCGTAGTCAATGAGCGTCACGCTGATGCATTACGGCGGTCCATTAAAGAATTGAAATCGACCCTTCACGATTTGAAATCCAATATCGAAATTGAGATCATCGCTCAGCAGATCCGAATTGGATTAAATGCCATCGGCGAGATTGTTGGAAAAACGGCTACTGAAGATTTACTGGATAAAATTTTTAGTAAGTTCTGTATTGGGAAGTGATCTATATAATGGTTTACCCTATACGCTATCAAGTCATTGTCGTTGGAGCCGGCCATGCTGGAATAGAGGCGGCATTGGCAGCAGCTCGCATGGGTTGCCAAACTTTACTCTTGACCTCCAATCTCGACACTATTTCCAAAATGTCATGTAATCCAGCCATCGGCGGACTGGCAAAGGGTCATCTGGCAAGAGAAATTGATGCATTGGGCGGCGAAATGGGGGTCAACACTGATCTGACTGGTATCCAGTTCCGCATGCTTAACACCAAGAAAGGACCAGCCGTTTGGGCCCCACGCGCCCAGTGTGATAAGAAAGCGTATCAGCTCCGGATTAAGTGGATCGTTGAACGCCAGAACAATTTAGATGTTAAACAAGCGATGATTGAGGAATTAATCGTCAAAAATGACCAAATCCGTGGCGTAATCACCAAAATCGGTATGAGGTACGATGCTGACGTGATTATTGTCACCACTGGTACCTTTCTGCGCGGTTTGATTCACATCGGTGAATCACAGATCGAAGCGGGTCGCGCGGCCGAGCCGTCATCGATTGGATTATCTGAGAACTTGAAAAAGCTTGGATTTGAACTTGGACGACTTAAAACGGGCACGCCACCACGAGTTAATCGACGCTCAATTGACTTTGCCAAGATGGAGATACAGTACGGGGATAAGCAACCGGCTTTTTTCTCGTTCCGGACACCGCCAATGTTCCATGTGGAACAAGTTCCGTGCTACATCACCTACACCACTGACCGAACAAAGAGGCTAATCCAAGCCAATATACATCGCTCACCGTTGTATTCTGGTCAGATTCAAGGGGTTGGACCGAGGTATTGCCCGTCGATTGAGGATAAAATTGTCAAATTTTCTGAAAAAGAACGGCATCAGATCTTTCTGGAACCAGAAGGACGCCAGACGGACGAGTTCTATGTCAACGGTGCATCGTCAAGTCTCCCTGAGGATGTCCAGATTGATGTCATCCGCAGTATCATTGGGCTAGAGCAGGCTGAGCTAATGCGACCAGCTTATGCGATTGAGTATGATTACAGCTTGCCGCACCAGCTTCACGCCACACTCGAAACAAAATGGGTTGAAGGACTCTATTTCGCTGGGCAAATCAATGGCACATCGGGTTACGAAGAGGCTGGCACCCAAGGAATCGTTGCAGATATCAGTGCGTCGCTTAAGGTTCAAAATCGAAAGCCGGTGGTGTTTACCCGAGCCGATAGTTACATAGGTGTATTAATAGACGATCTAATTACGAAAAGCACCGAAGAACCTTACCGTATGTTTACCTCGCGCGCTGAATACCGGCTTCAGATTCGTCAGGACAACGCCGACCTTCGACTGACGCCAATTGGTCGGGAAGCCGGGTTGGTATCCGATGCTCAGTGGGAAGTGTTCACCAAACGCCGTCAGTTAATTGAACAGGAAACCGCGCGGTTGCTTCAATTACGCGATGGCGAAACAAATCAAGCAGAGCTACTACGGCGCCCAGAAGTAACCTACCGGTCATTACCCAGCGCGAACCTGAATTTGCCAGAAGATGTGCAACAACAGGTCGAAATCCAAATCAAGTATGCCGGTTACATTGCACGGGATATAGAACAGATTCAACGATTTACGCGACTTGAAGTAAAACAGTTACCCGCCTGGATTGATTATGACAAGGTCCCCTCATTGCGGTTTGAATCACGCCAAAAACTGCTCAGGTACCGGCCGGATTCGATTGGTCAGGCGTCGCGGATTTCCGGAGTCACACCGGCGGATATTGCGATTCTATTGGTCTGGCTGAAGAAGGCTGAAGCCAGTCAGGTCAAATCTTCCAGTTGAAGTGGGTATGGCATGATCACATCGGTACGGTGTTGCGTCGTTGACGCGGATTCGATCAGCCCGGCGATCTAACCCTACCAACGACATATGAAATATGTTTTAGGTATAGCGCGCCGTTGGTATTCGTAGTCAAATGGATTTTGGCGTGCCCAGCGGTGCCGCCCTACCGCAATCGCCTCAACTCTTGTGAGTCTCGACGAGCGACCGAAATTGATCAAACAAATAACTGGCGTCGTGCGGACCCGGTGAAGCTTCAGGATGATATTGGACGCCGAACACGGGATGTTTCTTGTGGCGCAGACCCTCGATCGTGCGATCATTCAGATTGATCTGCGTGATTTCGACGTCCGGATTGCGCATACTCTCCACATCCACGGCAAATCCGTGATTTTGAGAGGTAATTACAACTTTTCCACCGGCCAAATCCTTGACCGGCTGATTGGCGCCGCGGTGGCCAAATTTTAATTTCAAACAGCGCCCACCAAAGGAAAACCCAAGGATCTCTAAGCCCAAACAAATCCCGAAGATCGGCACGTGGCCAATCAGTTCGCGGACGGTGTTGTGCGCATAGTTGAGCGGATCTGGATCGCCGGGACCATTGGACAGAAAGACGCCGCGCGGTTTGTAGGTCATCACTTCGGCCGCGGTAGTTTTCGGCGGAACCACCTGAATGTGGAACCCGCGCTGCCGGAGCCGACGGAGAATGTTGTATTTTACGCCAAAATCGAAGGCAACAATGGGGATGTCAGCGGGCCGAAGCTCGTTGGTGTACTGCGTCTGGCCGGCAATATCGCAATCAATCTTCCAGTTGCGGCTGAGTGTGCCGTCGGGATCCCAGACGAATGGTTTTGGATGCGCAACTTCCTGGACCAGATCAACACCGACGATGCCACGCCATTCTTTTGCACGCTGGACGGCTTCCTTGTTGCTGATTTCCTCGGTAGAAATGCACGACTTCATCGCGCCTTTGACGCGTAGAATTTTTGTAAGCGTCCTTGTGTCAATCCCTTGCACACCGGCGATGCCATTATTGGCAAGGTAATCTGGCAACGATTGTTCACTGCGCCAATTTGAAGCCACGGCGGAAAGTTCGCGCACGAGAAACCCGGCCACGTGTGGTTTCCAGCTTTCGACATCGAGCGGGTTGATACCGTAGTTGCCGATTTCAGGATAAGTCATCGCCACGATTTGGCCCTTGTAGGAAGGGTCGGTTATGATCTCTTGGTAACCGGTCATCGAGGTATTGAACACAGCTTCGCCACAGGCAGTGGCCTTGGCGCCAAAGCCTATGCCGCGAAATACTGTACCGTCTTCGAGTGCGAAGACTCCGTTCATTCCAATTGCCATGCTATTTTTCCACCGACGATGGTCGTCACGGCTCGGCCATTGAGATGACAGCCATGGAAAGGTGAATTGTTCGATTTGCTTGCCGACTGCTCGACATCGTAAGTCCATTCGGCAGTTGGGTCAATCACGGTCACGTCGGCGTCGGCACCGGCGCTGAGCGTCCCTTTTGGCAGGCGCAATAACTTCGCCGGGTTAGTAGTGAGTTTTTCGATAAGCTGCGACAGCGACAAAACTTTTTGCTGCACGAGTGCCAGCGATAATGCCAGTTCCGTTTCCAATCCGATGATCCCAAATGGCGCGACGTCAAACTCGACTTGTTTTTCGTATGTGCAATGTGGTGCGTGGTCGCTGGCGATGATATCAATCGTGCCGTCGGCCAGACCGGCTAGCAATGCCTGCCGGTCCGCCTCAGTGCGCAGCGGCGGATTCATTTTAAAATTCGTGTCGTAATCTTTTAGGCGCTCATCACTCAATGTGAAATGATGCGGACATGCTTCGGCAGAAATTTTTACGCCGCGCTTTTTTGCTTCACGCACTAATCCAACTGACCGCGCCGACGACAAGTGTTGACAGTGAATGTGCCAGTCGGTGACTTCGGCCATCAGGATATTGCGGGCAACGATAATCTCCTCGGCTACGGACGGCCAGCCGCGTAGACCGAGCACTGCACTCCAATAGCCTTCATGCATTACGCCGTCAGCAGCGATATTGTAATCTTGGCAATGATCCATCACAGGCAAGTCGAACATCTTCGCATACTCGACGGCGCGCCGCATGAGTTCGTTGTTCTGTACACAACGCCCGTCATCGGTGATCGCGACGACACCGGCACGTTTGAGCGAGCCAATCGGTGCGAGCTCTTCGCCTTTGAGTTCTTTTGTTATCGCACCGGCTGGAAACACATTGACACAGGCGACTTCGGCAGCGCGTTGTTTTATGAACGCGATGGTGCCGGTATTGTCAGCCGCGGGCGTGGTGTTTGGCATCGCGACGATGCTGGTGAATCCACCGCGCGCGGCACATCGTGTACCGGTCTCAATGCTTTCCTTGTCGCTACGGCCTGGCTCGCGAAGATGGACATGGATGTCAATCAGGCCAGGTGTAACAATTTTACCGGTGGCGTCAATGACTTCGGTGTGACCGGACGGAGTACCGGTAATCTTACCGGCGGCAATGAAAACATCGCGGATTTCATCTACGCGGTTGGCGGGATCGATGACACGACCGTGTTTAATGATGAGTGAATTCATGATTCCACCACCTGTCCACCACAGCAAAGAAAGAGCACGGCCATGCGAACGGCGAGGCCGTTAGTAACTTGTTCAAGAATGACAGAGCGGTCGCAATCGGCAACCTCGCTGTCAATTTCCACGCCGCGATTAACCGGGCCGGGATGCATGATCATGGCGTCGGGCTTGAGGCGGGCGAAGCGCTCCTTGTTAAGGCCAAACATTGTGGTGTATTCGCCAATACTCGGGAACAGCGTCTGGCGCTGGCGTTCGTGCTGGATGCGGAGCAGGTTAACGACATCCGCATCGCGGAGAGCATCGTCAATATTGTGCGTGACGCGGCAACCTAACTGCTCGAACACACGCGGCACAAGCGTCGATGGCCCAGCCAGCGTGACGTTCGCACCGAGCTTGGTCAGTAACCAAATATTTGAGCGGGCAACGCGTGAGAACAGAATGTCGCCAAGAATCGTGACGTTCAACCCAGCAATGCGCCCTTTTTTCTCAAGGATTGTGAATGCGTCGAGCAAGGCCTGCGTCGGATGCTCGTGCGCGCCATCGCCGGCGTTGATCACGCTGGCCTTGAGGAGCCGCCCCAAAAAATGCGGCGCACCGGCCGCGCTATGCCGGATGATGATGACATCGGCGTGCAACGCTTGCAGGTTCAGCGCGGTATCTTTCAGCGTCTCACCTTTCACAAGACTCGAAGCATTGGCGGTAATGTTAATCACATCGGCAGACAACCGGGTCGCCGCCAACTCAAAACTCGTGCGGGTGCGCGTCGACGGTTCAATAAACAGATTCACGACCGTTTTACCACGCAACGACGGCACTTTTTTCACCGAGCGCTTGCCGACTTGCTTGAACGCTTGCGCGCTGGTGAGGAGAAAATTGATTTCAGCGGCGGATAACTCCTGGATGCCGAGCAAATCCTTGCGTTGCCAACGTTTCATCGTTCGATCACCACCTTATCCTGGCCGTCCACTTCCGCCAACCGGACCGTGACCCGTTCCTGCGGTGCCGTCGGTGCGTTCTTGCCGACAAAGTCGGCGCGGATTGGCAATTCCCGGTGGCCGCGATCAACGAGCACGGCGAGTTGAATGCGCTGTGGCCGGCCAAAATCTGAAATCTCATCCATTGCCGCCCGGATACTGCGGCCGGTAAAGAGCACGTCGTCCACCAAAATAATCGTCTTGCCGGTGACATCAAATGCAACCTGCGTCGCGCCGACCGCTGCCGCGCCGCGTCGCGCGATGTCATCCCGGTGCATGGAAATATCAATCTCACCGGTCGGGATGTCGCGTTTCAAAATACCGCCAATGAGCCCAGCGAGACGGCGCGCAAGTGGCACACCATTGGTGCGAATACCGATAATCGCCAAACCTAGATTGTCGGCATTGCGCTCAACAATCTCATGCGCCATCCGTGTGAGCGCGCGCTCAATCGCCGTTGCATCCATGAGTAGCATATGGTTCATGACACAAAAATGGCCGCCCGCCCGTGGTAGGCTGACGACCGGTCTTTAAATTGATTGGTCTTCATTATTGCTCCTTGTCAACCTCACGGGGCCGACTTAAAGGTGCTGTTGTTCTCGCGTCTGTAATCAGGACGGTATTTGCCGTCGTGACTTTCGCCAGGTCGACCGGTGTCTTACAATCCAGTCCAACAACGCTCGCTCAAATCCGATGTCGAACCCAGCCTTCTCACTCTCAATCCACTTGTGCTTGAGAATTTCTTCACGCTCTGCCAAAAACTCGCGGTACAGAGCTGAATTCATTACCATACCTTTTGAGTCGGTGTCGATTTCGCGTTTCTCGGTCACAATCCTGCCTCAGTCTTAATTAGAATACTCCAATGATACCGTCATTGCAATACCTTTACATTCCCTATCATAACACCTTGCCGTTGCGCTGCTCGGCGATGACAAGCCGCAGAATCTCATCCAGATTTTTCGTCGGCTGCCAGCCGATGAGTTGCTTGATTTTAGCAATGCTTGGCACGCGCCGTCGCAGGTCCTCGAACCCTTTCATATAAGCTTCATCGTAAGACAGCCGCCGCAACTCCGACCGGCTCTCACTCAATACCTGCACGCGCTGCGCTAAGTCGTGGATGGACACTTCTTCCGTGCTACCAATGTTGAATACTTGGCCAATCGCCTGCGGTTGCTGCGGCAGTACGACCAACGCCCGTACCACATCACTTACGTGGCAGAAACACCGGGTCTGCCGGCCATCGCCGTAAATCGTAATCGGCTCGCCACGCACCGCTGCCTGCGCAAACCGCGGCACTACCATTCCATATCGGCCGGTCTGGCGCTGACCAACTGTGTTAAACAGCCGCACGATGGTCACCGGTAATTGTTTTTCCCGGTAATACGCCAACGCTAAAAATTCATCGAGTAACTTTGAGCAAGCATAGCTCCACCGGCTGAACGTCGGCGGCCCAATCAACAAATCATCGTCTTCCCGGAAACAATCGCGCTCACTCTTGCCGTACACTTCCGAAGTTGATGTCACCAACACGCCGCAACCGGTGCGCGCTGCCGCCGCGAGCACATCCTCCGTCCCGCGCACATTGTCCTCGATGGTGTAGACCGGACTTTTTACTACCAATTCCACGCCGACCGCCGCCGCTAGATGATAAACAAAATCGGCCGACTCCATTGCTTGCGCCAATGCGCCGGCATCGCGAATGGAGGCTTGAATAAAACGGAAATTTGGCCGTTGCTCCAATCCGGCAATATTTACAAGTGAACCGGTGGAGAGATCGTCAATCACAACAACATCATTACCATCTGCCGTTAACGCCTCCGCTAAATGCGACCCGATAAATCCTGCACCGCCGGTAATTAGGATGCGTTTCATTTCGTCTTCGGAATCGGCCGCCCTAGTTTCGTTAACACGGTTTTCATGTCTTCCCAAACTTCGCGCTTCGCCGGCGGATTGCGCAGTAAATACGCCGGGTGAAACGTCGGCATGATTGGCGTGTTGTAGAATGTGTACCAGTTGCCGCGCATTTTTGTAATCCCCAGCTCCACGTCGAGCAATGCTCGCACCGCCGTTGCGCCGAGCGCCACAATCACCTTTGGCTGAATCGCGTCAATCTGCTCCAACAAATACGGCCGGCAATTATTCATCTCGTCCGGCAACGGCGTACGATTTTGTGGTGGCCGGCATTTTAAGACATTCGCGATGTAAATATCTGATCGTTGAAAACCCATCGCCTCGATGATTTTCGTGAGCAACTGACCAGCCCGCCCGACAAACGGTTCGCCTTGTTCATCTTCGTCAGCCCCGGGAGCTTCGCCGACAAACATCAATTCCGCATGACTGTTGCCAACGCCAAACACAACATTCTGCCGGCATCGCGCCAGCTCAGTGCATTTCGTGCAAGCCTTCACCTTTGTCGCCAACAGCGTGAGCTTGCAGATCAACGGCGCCGCTTTTGCTTTGATTACCACCGGAACTTTGCCCAATTCGTCTAGCGTTTGCTTCGAAACTTCGACGTGCGTGGTGCCGGATTTTTTCATGTGCTCCAAAGCTTGAATGGTGTCGTCAACGATTTCTCGCAATTTATTCATACCGGCTCATATCTTCCGGAATCGGCGCAGTAAATTCCATCTGCTTGCCGGTGCGCGGATGTGTGAACGCCAGCTTATACGCGTGCAACAGTGGCCGCTCAACCGCAATCTTTGCGTTGCGCCACCCATAAGTCACGTCGCCAAGTAGCACGTGGCCTATGTGCGCCATGTGCACGCGAATCTGATGCGTGCGCCCGGTGTGCAGCGTGAGTTCCACCAACGTGCAATCGGCGTGTTGCCGAAGCACCCGGTATTCTGTCAATGCCAGTCGTCCGCGCGCCGGTTTTGCTGACATTTTTTTCCGGTCGTGTGAACTCCGGCCAATCTCCGTTTCGATCCGGCCGGTCTTTTGTTGAAAAATTCCGTTACAAACGGCCCGGTAAATCTTCCGCACCTGTCGGAATTTAAATTGCGTTACCAAACTTTGATGCGCCGCGTCGGTCTTCGCGACGACGAGGCAGCCACTCGTACCTTTGTCGAGCCGATGCACGATGCCGGGGCGCGCCATACCGCCGATGCCGGCGAGTTGGCCATGGCAATGATGCAGCAGTGCGTTGACGAGCGTGTGTTCCAGATTGCCGACGGCAGGATGGACAACGATGCCGGCGGCTTTATTTAGTACGATGAGATCGGCGTCTTCGTACAAAACAGCGAGCGGAATTTCTTCCGGCAGTGCCGCAAGCGATTTTGGGGCAGGAATTTCAACAGTGACGGCATCACCGGCGCGCACCCGGTAACTCGACTTAACCGGCTGACCGTGAACGCGTACATCACCTGTGGCAATCAACTTTTGCAGGAACGACCGGGAATGTTCCGGCAATGCCGTGTGCAGAAATTGGTCGAGTCGCTGGCCGGCCGATTCCTTAGTAACAGTGTACGTCACAGTCCGGCTAGGAACGCGCTGATCTTGTCACTCGCACCCGGCAAGCCTTCGTGGCCGTAGTCAGGATAGAGCACAATGTTTTTCTTTGCGATAATTTTGTTGTACGCCGCAAATTGCGTCGACGGCGGACAGATTGGATCCATCAAGCCGGTCACCATCAACACTTCACTACGAATGCGCGCAGCAAGATGCTGGCAGTCGATGTATCCGAGTTTGGTGAAAATTTCCTGTTCCCGTTCGTGGTGGGGATCGAATTGCCGGAAATAGGTACGCAATTCTTCGTAGGCACCGGTCGCCAAATCCATTTCCCAGACGCGCTGGTAATCGCAGAGGAACGGGAAGATTGGCGCGGCGCGTTTGATGCGCGGTTCGAGCGCAGCGCAGGCGAGTGTGAGTCCGCCGCCTTGTGAGCCACCGGTAGCACCGACGCGTTTCGAGTCAACCTCCGGCATTTGCATGGCGATGCCGGCGAGTTGCGCAGTATCGAGGAAGATTTGGCGGAATAGCATTTGCTGCGGCGCGTCATCAAGGCCACGGATGATGTGGCCTTTGAGCGTGGTGCCAGTCACGCCACCGCGATCTTCCGAGAGACCGCCCTGGCCACGACAATCGAGCGCAAAAACCGAGTAACCGAATGACATCCAAGCGAGCTTTTCGAACCAGTCGCCGCTGTTACCGGAATAGCCGTGAAAAATCACGATGGCTGGGTGCGGGCGCGAAGCGGATTTAGGGCGAAGATATTTAGCGTGGATGCGCGAGCCGCCGATGCCGGTAAAGTATAAATCAAAACAGTCAACACCGGGCGCGGTGACTTTAGCCGGGATAAGTTCGACTTTAGCGTCGAGCGCCTTCATCTCGGCAAGGCTATTGTCCCAAAACGAATCGAAGTCGGCGGGCCGCGGATTGCGGCCGGTGTATGTGCGGAGTTCGGCTAATGGTTTATCAATGAGTGGCATGGTGCGGGGAATTTACCGGGTGGCCGCTTGTTTTTCCATACAAAATAAGTCTCGCTGCCGCAACGAGCATCAGGATCCCAGCCATGATCTGGGCGATGGTAAAGACGCCGAGGTAATGCACCGCGTAATCGCCCCGGAAAAACTCTACGCCGAACCGGAGTGCACTATAGGTTAATACGTAAAGCCAACAGATTTGGCCGTCGAAACGCTTGCGCCGATAAAATACGGTCAGCCCGGCAAAGATCGCAAGATTGCCGGCGGCTTCGTAAAGTTGCGTCGGCTGAACGGCGGCAGTGTGGCCCGGCAAGTGAACCGCCCATGGCAACGTGCAGATCTTGCCATAACAGCAGCCTTCAAAAAAACAACCAAGCCGACCAAATGCGTGACCGAGTGCGGCAGACGGCGCCAGCACATCAACCAGTTGCCAGACCGGCAACTTATTCAGCCGCGCATATGTCGCGACACCGACCGTCGCACCAAAGAAGCCTCCGTAAAAAACAAAACCGGCCCGGAGCGAAGCGAGACCGGTGGCGCACCAACCTTCAATGAAATCATTACAGAAAAACACAATGTGGAAGAGCTTGGCGCCGAGCATTGCCGCGACGATCAGCCAGACACCAAGATCGCTAATGCGCTCCGCGCCTAAGCCGGCCAGTCGCGCGCGGCGTTGCGCAGTGAGAATGCCGGCCATAAAACCGGCAGCAACCAGCACGCCGTAGGTGTGAATCTCCAGTGTGCCAAGTCGAATAAGAACCGGATACATGACGGTAACGATGACTTTTTGCTAGTTTGCTGTCAATTGAATTGGTTCAACCGCAAAAAAGCTTGCAACTCAGTTGCCGACGGCTTTCACTGCGGCTGTCAAAACCATGAACCGACTCGGATTACTCATTGCCGGCCTCGACGGTGCTGTCGCTTCCACACTCATCTCCGGCGTCGCGCTCATGCGCCGGCGGTTAGCCAAACCGGCTGCGCTGATTTCCGAAGCATACGTGAAATCTCACAAACTCGCCGGATTCGATGAACTCGTCATCGGCGGTTGGGACTGCCGCGGCGAAAATCTTTACCAAGCCGCACTTCGCAACCGCGTCATCGAACCGGAACGACTCCGGCCCGTCGCTCGCGAACTCGCCGGTATCAAACCTTGGTCAGCCGGTACCGACAAAATTGCCGCATTCCGCCGGCAACACCACCTCGACACAGTTGTCATACTGAATCTCTTGCCGACCGGTCAAAATACCGCATCAAAAAATTACGCGCGTCTCGCGGCTCGGCACGGCTGTCCATTTATCAATTTCACGCCAAACGATTGCGCTGAATCCGCGACGATTCCGTTTTGCGGTCGTGATGGCAAGACCGGCCAGACGTGGTTCAAGTCCGTACTCGCACCGGCATTGCGCGCCCGCCGGCTCGAAGTTACCGGCTGGTATTCCACCAACTTGCTCGGAAACGAAGATGGCAAAGTCGTTGGCGACCCGGTCAAAGGCCGGCAAAAGATTCGCGATAAATCCAAGCTTCTCGGCCCGATGCTCGGCTACGAACCGTATCACCTCGTGCAAATCAATTATTTCCCGCCGCGCGGCGACACCAAGGAAAGCTGGGACTACATCGACATCAAAGGCTTTCTCGGTCAGCCGATGCAATTACGAATCAGCGGCCAATACCGGGATTCCATCCTCGCTGCGCCGATGTGCCTCGATCTTTGCCGGTTCATGGAGTTCGCCCACCGGCGCGGTGCCACCGGCATGCAGACGTGGTTGAGTATGTTTTTCAAAGCACCCTACGGCAATCTCCCACACGATTTCTTCCAGCAAGAACAATTGCTGCGCGAGTTTTTGGCGCGCGCTTAATCAACAATGGAAAAGCTTTTCAACTTCTTTCGCTGGTAAGCAATTCACTACGTCGATTTTCGTCAGCCAACCTTTGCGAGCGATCGCCGCGCCAATGGCTAGGTATTGGAAATCGTCGCTACTGTGCGCGTCGGGATTGATTGCGCATTTCACGCCGAGTTCTTGCGCGCGCTTCCACAACCGCCAATCCATGTCGAGCCGGTATGGGTGCGCGTTGATCTCAATGATCTTGTTGTGCTTGGCAGCGCACGCAATGACTTCAGACATATTGATGGCGTAGCCTTCGCGTTCGAGCAGCAACCGGCCAGTCGGATGCGCAAGTATCGTCACGCGCGGATGTGCAAGCGCCCGGCAGATGCGCTGGGTTTGGGCGTCGGCCGGCATGGTGAAACCGGAATGCACGGCGGCAATCACAAACTCACACTGCGCCAGTGTCGCATCGTCGAAGTCAAGTGTGCCGTCCGGTAAGATGTCAACTTCGGTGCCGAAGAAAATCCGGAAGTCTTGCTTGGCAAACTTGGCGTTAAGTTTTTTGATTTCCGCGGCTTGTTGCCGGAGCCGGGTTTCGTCGAGCCCGTTGGCTTGGCGCTGGCCTTTGCTGTGATCGGAAATGCCGATGTATTCGAGGCCGAGGTCGATTGCAGTATTGGCCATCGCTTCGATGCTTTCGACGCCGTCGCTCCAAGTTGAATGGACGTGAAGCGCGCCACGGAGGTTTTCCTTCGTGACGAGCCGCGGTAACTGACCGGCCAGTTCGCCCATGTCTTCGCGCAATTCCGGTGGAACGTATTCGAGGTCGAGCACGGCGTAGATTTCCTCCTCGGTCCAACACAGAACGCTGCTGCCGAGTTCCTTCGCGCTCTTTTCTTTTTCCGACGCCGGAGAAAATCCGTATTCGTTCAGCGACAGATTTTTCAGCTTCAGCGCCCGGCTCCGCATCGCGATGTTATGCTCCTTGCTGCCGGTAAAATAATTCAGCGCAAACGCAAATTGTTCGTCGCTAACCACGCGCAAATCGGCTTGGATGCCACCGGCAAGCACCACACTGGCTTTGGTCTCGCCTTGCGCGCTCACCGCGCGAACGCCTGGCATACCAACGAAATCCGCAATGATGCCGGGCGCATCTGCCGATTTCGCGCTGACCAGAAAATCCGCGTCGCCAATCGTCTCGCGGCACCGGCGCAAGCTGCCGGCAATGCTGCAGCGGATGACGCCGGCGTGTGAACGCAATGTCTCTAGTACCGGCAACGCCGCCGCCGTGGCGGAGTGGTAATGATGCCGGCCGCTGAATTGACGGAGCAACGCGATGCCTTCCAAAATCTTCTGCTGCGACTTCTCGCCGAACCCGGCCAGCTCCGCGACCTTGCCGTCTTGGCAGGCAGTTTCGAGTTTTTCGAGCGAATCCACTTGGAGTTTGTCGTACACCACTTTGGTTTTCTTCGGTCCGAAACCGGGAATCCGCAACAGGTCAAGCAAGCCCGGCGGAAACGAGGCTTTCAATTCATCGTGAAACCGGAGCCGGTCAGTCGTCAGCATCTCGGTGATTTTCGCGGCGAGATCGGTGCCGATGCCTTTGACTTCAGTGAGCCGGTTTTCGGCGGCGAGCGTGGCTAAATCTTCCTGCAAACTCTCGACGATTCGCGCAGCGTTGGCGTAGGCGCGGACACGGAACGGATTGTCACCGCGCAATTCCAGCAGCGTGGCGACTTCTGCGAGAATGCCGGAAATTTGCTGGCGGTTCATCGGCTACTTCACTTTCAATGTGGAAGCAACTTCCCGCACGCCGTCAGTTTCGAGCGCAAGCGCCATGGCTTTGCCGATGAGTTTGGAATTTGCGACGTTACCGGAGAGTGTCACTCGGCAATCGGTGGTGTTGACGGAAATGGATTTTGCGGAAAGTTCTTTGGTGAGCGCGAACTTACCTTTGATTTGCGCCGAGATGCGCGCGTCCGAGGTGGCATCGGCAATGCTGGCGCCGAACTCGCGCATCTGCCGGCGCACGACCTTGCCAGTCTTGGCTAATTCCACCTCGATGTCGGTGCCGGTCAAATGCCACGCTGCTAATTTGGTTTCAATCGCGTCGGCGGTCTGGCGCAATGTGCTGACGGTGGAGTCTTGGGCGCGCTGTACCGCCGGTAAGTGGCGGACGGTAACGAAATACCAGCCGGTCACTGCCATTAAAATAGCGCCGACAATTAAACCTACGAAGAAAATTTTCATGGTGCCGGTAAAGACGACGGTTGTTCAATCTGGCTGAGTTTGGCGTCGAGCTTGGTCAAAGTCTTTTCGGTGTCGGCGTAGCTGCCGGTGGCGTTGGTTAGATGTTTGCCGACGAGCCGGAAATTTTCCGCGAGCCGGTCGAAGTCACCGCGCAGCCGTTGCAAGCTGGCGAGAATTTCCTGGGCGCGGACTTCCACCTGCATTCCTTTCAAGCCG
>JBAXAT010000008.1:0-14338 GCA_037142335.1 Verrucomicrobiota bacterium
GTGGCACTTGGCGCAGATGTACGGAAGCTTGCTGAAGCTCAAGCGCTCTGCGAGCAGACCAAGCAAAAATTCGGCAGTCTTGACATCGTGGTCAACAACGCCGGGATCATTCGCGACAAGACCGTGCGCAAGATGGCGGAGGACGATTGGCAGGCCATAATCGATACAAATCTGACCGGCGTGTTCAACGTCTGCAAGGTGGCCGCAGACGCATTGAACGATGGCGGACGGATCGTTAATTTCGCGTCGATTGCGGCGGTGGTAGGTTTTTTTGGTCAGTCCAATTATGCCGCTGCCAAGGCCGGCGTCAGCGCCTTGACCAAAGTTCTCAGCCGGGAGCTCGCCCGCCGGCGGATCACGGTCAACGCCGTCGCGCCTGGTGTGGTGCTGACGGAGATGGGTAAGACGATTCCGGAAGAAGTTCGTGCCAAAATGCTGGAAAATATTCCGCTCGGGCGATTTGGCGAACCGTCGGAAATTTCTAACGTAGTTTTGTTTTTGTGCAGTGACCTCGCCTCGTATGTGACTGGGCAAACCATTCACGTCAATGGCGGTTGGTGGGGTTGATGCGCGCTGTCGTTTGCACTGCCGCTGAGGCTGTCGCCAAGATTCAAGATGGGCAGACAATTGCTTGCGGCGGATTTGTAGGTGCCGGTCACCCCGAAGCGCTGACCGCTGCGCTTGAACGCCGGTATCTCTCCGGCGGTTCGCCGCGTGACTTGACGCTTGTGTACGCCGCCGGCCAAGGCGACGGCCGGGACCGGGGACTGAATCATCTAGCCCATGCCGGCATGTTGAAACGTGTTGTCGGCGGTCACTGGGCGTTGGCTCCGAAGCTCGGCAAACTTGCCATCGAAAACAAAATCGAAGCCTACAATTTTCCCCAAGGCGTGATTTCGCAATTATTCCGCGACATTGCCGCTGGTCGACCCGGCTGCATCACGCACATCGGCTTGGACACGTTGGCAGATCCGGTGCGCGGTGGCGGACGGCTCAACAGTCGAACGTACGAACCACTCGTCGTCCCGCTCGAACTCGAAGGTCGATCGTGGCTCTGGTACAAAGCGTTTCCAATTCATGTCGGTTTTATTCGTGGTACGGCGGCGGATTCGCTTGGTAACTTGGTGATGGATGAAGAAGCGATTATCGGTGAAGTGCTACCGATTGCCCAAGCGGCGCACAATTGTGGCGGTATTGTCATTGCGCAAGTCAACCGGTTGCTGAACCAACCGGCTCCGCCGCATCAGGTACGTGTGCCCGGTATCTTAATTGACGTAATTGTTGTTGCTGCGCCCGGCGAACATTCTCAAACTTTTGCCGAAGCATTTAATCCCGCCTATGTCACAGCCGGTAATGTGAATGGCTTGGAACCCTTGCCGCTTGACGAGCGGCGGATTATTGCGGTGCGCGCGTGCGATGAGTTGCCGGTGGGCGCCATCGTCAATCTCGGCATCGGCATGCCGGAAGGAATTGCGCGGATCGCGGCTGAACGCAACCTACTGAATGATGTCACGCTGACTGTCGAAAGCGGTCCGATTGGCGGGATGCCGGCGGGTGGGCTGAGTTTCGGTGCGGCCGTGCATCCACACGCAATCATTGACCAGCCGTCACAATTTGATTTTTACGATGGTCGTGGGTTGGATTTCGCGGCGCTTGGCGCGGCGCAGATTGACAGCGCCGGTAGCGTCAACGTCTCAAAGTTTGGCACCAAGCTCGCCGGCGTCGGTGGCTTCGTGAACATCACGCAAACCGCCCGGCGTTTGGTGTTTTGCGGGACGTTCACCGCCGGCGGATTGAAAGTGGCCGTTGAAGCCGGTAAGCTGCGCATCGTCAAGGAAGGTTCCGTTCGCAAGTTTGTGAAAAGCGTTGAGCAGGTTTCGTTCAGTGCGGCGCGGTCCCGGCAAGTGGGCCAGCAAGTATTGTATGTCACCGAGCGGGCGGTTTTTCAACTCGTGCCTGATGGATTGGAATTGGTTGAGCTTGCGCCCGGGATTGATTTGGAAAAACAGGTGTTGGCGCAAATGGATTTCCGGCCGGTCATTCGCAATGTACGAACGATGCCGGCCCGGGCTTTTACCGAAGGAATAAATTATGAGCACTGAGATTTGCATTGTTGCGGCGCGGCGGACGCCGCAAGGAAAATTGGCTGGGGCGTTGGCAAATTATTCGGCGGCAGACTTGGCGGTTGCTGCCGGCAAGGTGGCGTTGACGAGCCTTGATCAGGCCAAGATTGATGGCGTGATTCTTGGCAACGTCATTGCGGCTGGTCAAGGGATGAACATCGCCCGACAGGTCGGATTGCGGCTCGGGTTGCCGGTGACGGTGCCGGCGTTCACGGTGAACATGATGTGCGCGTCCGGCTTGCAAGCCGTGGCGCTCGCGGTGCAGGCCATTCGAGCCGGGCAGGCCAGCGCGATTTTGTGCGGCGGAACTGAGTCCATGTCCAATGCGCCGTATTTGCTGGAGCGCGCGCGTGCCGGTTACCGGCTCGGCGATGGTAAGCTCGTGGATGCGCTGTTGCGGGATGGTTTGATGGATCCGTCGTCGCGGGAACACATGGGCGGCGGTGTGGAACGGCTCGCCAAGGAATACGGAGTGACCCGGGCCGACCAGGACGCGTTTGCGCTGCGCAGTCAGCGCCGGTATTTTGAAGCCAACGAAGCTGAGAGGTTTAACGCCGAACTAGCCACGTTACCGGAACTCCAGCGTGACGAACATCCGCGCGCGGACACGAAACTTGAAAAGCTCGCTACGCTTAAGCCGGTCTTCGATTCTGCCGGCACGATTACTGCCGGTAACGCTTCTGGGATCAACGATGGCGCGGCAATGTTGGTGGTGTGCGACCGGGAAACCGCGCGCCGGCAGGGTTGGAAAGCGTTGGCGGTGATCACCGGCACCGCAGCGGTCGGTTGCGAGCCGGACCGGATGGGACTCGGACCGGTGCACGCCATTCGGAAATTGGGCGTCCGGTTGGAAGACTTCGACAGTATTGAAATCAACGAAGCGTTTGCGGCTCAGGCGTTGGCTTGTCTCAAGGAATTAAAGCTGACTGGTGACGAACGCGTCAATCCAGATGGCGGTGCGATTGCGGTTGGTCATCCGATTGGCGCGACTGGTGCACGGTTGGTTGTCCATCTGGCGCACCGGTTAGCGGCTGGTCAGACGCAGCGTGGGTTAGCGGCGTTATGCGTTGGCGGCGGTATGGGAATCGCTGCAACGTTGGAGTGCGCCTAATGCAAAAACATTTCGACATCACGCGAAATAGGATTCAAGCCTTTCTCCGTCCCACACAATTACCCGGTAAACTTTATCCAGCCAAAGCGCCGGTCAAGCTGGCGGTATCGCGCGCGCCGGGGCGCATCACGTTTGCCGAGGCGGTGCGTGGGAAATACCGGCCGGCACGAATTGGCGAACAATTCGGGCCGTTGTGGGCGACATTTTGGTTCAAAGTTGACATCACTATTCCAGCCGCGTGGCGCGGCCGGGAAGTGGTTTTCCTGTGGGATTCCAATTCGGAAGCCTGCGTTTGGCAAAATAGTGTGCCGCTACAAGGATTGACCGGCAGCGGTGCGGCGGCTTGGCTGAATGCGAATGGGCCTGTTCGGAACAGGTTTCTCATCACGGCATGTGCGCGCGGTGGCGAACGGCATACGCTCTTCATTGAAGTCGCCTGCAACCAACTGTTCGGCGATTCCAACAAGTTAGAACTTGGCAAACTAACGCAGGCGGAAATTGCTGTGTTCGACCGCGAAGTGTGGGATTTTTTGTGGGACTATACGGTGATTACCGGCATGGCTGTGGAGTTGCCATCTCAAACGCCTCGCGCAGCCCAAGCGCTCTGGGCGGCTAACGCGATTATCAACGCTTGCGACCTCGATAATCGCGCCACTTGGCCAGCAGCGCGGCGGATTGCCAGGCAATTCTTAGCGGCCCAAAACGGTGACGGCCAGCATAGCCTGTCCGCCATCGGTCACGCGCATATCGATACCGCTTGGCTCTGGCCAATTGCCGAGACAAAACGGAAGTGTTACCGGACGTTTTCGACAGCCATCGGGATGATGGAATTGTATCCAGATTACAAATTTGTTTGCTCGCAGGCGCAGCAGTTTGCCTGGATGAAAACCGAGCAGCCGGTGCTCTACGCTAAAATCAAATGCTATGCTCGCGCCAATCGCTTTGTGCCGGCCGGCGGAACGTGGGTCGAACCGGATTGCAACATCCCATCTGGCGAATCGTTGGTCCGGCAATTCCTTTTCGGGCAACGATTTTTCCGAAACGAGTTCGGCCAGTATTGCCGCGAGTTTTGGAACCCGGATGTATTTGGTTACAATGGCCAGCTGCCGCAACTCATGCGCGGCGCTGGCATCGCGCGGTTCATCACGCAGAAACTTTCGTGGAACCAAATCAACAAACCGCAGGCTCACACGTTTTGGTGGGAAGGCATTGACGGCAGCCGGGTGCTGACGCATTTTCCACCTGCCGACACTTACAACGGCAACTGCAGCGTGAAGGAACTGCTGTTCAATGTCAGCAACTACAAAGACCTCGAACGTTCCAACGAAAGTTATTACCTCTTCGGCTACGGCGATGGCGGCGGCGGGCCGACTTGGGAAATGGTTGAGCAATTGCACCGCGCCCGCGATGTGGATGGTCTGCCGTGCACGACGCAGCGTTCGCCCGACGAGTTTTTCTCGCGGCTAGAAGCCGACATGAAAGAACTCACCACGCAAGTCGGTGAACTGTATTTCGAGATGCACCGCGGCACTTACACCACGCAAGCCAAAAACAAACTCGCCAACCGGCGCAGTGAAGATTTACTCCACGACATCGAATTTCTGTCGACAATTTCTGGCGGCCGGTATCCGGCGGCCGAACTGGCGCGGCTTTGGCAATTGGTGTTGGTGAATCAATTTCACGACATCATTCCCGGCTCGTCGATCAAGGAAGTCTACCGGGACAGCGCCACGCATTACGCCGACATTGCTATTACCGGCGCGAAATTACGCACCGATGCGCTGGCTAAACTCTTGCCGGCCGGCAAGGAACGTGTTGCTGTCGTTAACACGCTTGGCTTTCCGCGCCGGGAAGTAGTCACTGTTGCCGGCAAGCCAGCCATCGTCACCGCACCGGCGCTGGGCTACGCCGTGCAAACGCCGGCAGGTAAAACTGATGTACCGGTTACGCTGACCGAAACCAAGACCGGCTTCGTACTCGAAAATGAATTTATTCGGGCCGTACTCCAGCGCACCGGTCACATGACTAGCTTGTTCGACAAACGGACCAGTCGCGAAACGATCACCGGCAAGGCTAATCATTTTGTCCTGTTTAATGACGTGCCGAACAACTGGGATGCGTGGGATGTGGATGTGTTCCACCGTGAAAAACGCCGCGAGATTACCGGCGCCAAGAGTTGCCGGGTGGTTGAGCGGAATTCATTGCGCGCAACGGTAGAGTTTACCTTCGAACTCAGTGCGACGAGCCGGTTGACCCAACGCATCACGCTCGATGCCAGCGCGCCACGCCTCGACTTTGCGGCCACTGTTGATTGGAATGAGAATCAAAAGCTGCTCAAAGTCGAGTTTCCAACCGCGATTCGTAGTGACATGGCAACATACGAAATCCAATTCGGTCACGTTAAACGCCCAACGCATTTCAACACGAGTCACGACCTTGCCCGCTTTGAGGTTTGTGCGCACCGGTGGGCTGACTTGAGCGAGCCGGGTTGCGGGTTGGCGCTGTTCAACGATTGCAAGTACGGCCACGCAACTTACCGGAACGTAATGCAGCTTTCTTTGCTCCGATCGCCGAAGAACCCGGACCCGGTTGCAGATATCGGTCGGCATCAGTTCCGGTATGCGTTGTGGCCTCATGCCGGTGATTTGCGTACCGGTGGTGTTATTCAGGCGGCACAAGCGTTCAATGTGCCATTGCTGGTTCAGGATACCGATGCACCGGTCGGCGAACAGTCATTTTTCAGTGTCAACAATCAAGCGGTGGTGGTTGACACAGTAAAACGCGCCGAAGATACCAAGCACATCATTGTGCGGTTGTATGAAGCGCATGGTGCACGTGGGCAAGTCCGGTTGATGAGCGGCTTGCCGGTCCAGCGGGTGACGCGCTGTAATCTTCTCGAAAAAGACGAATCCAAGCTCGCGTGGTGCAATGGCGGAGTGACGTTTACGGTGCGACCATTTCAAATCGTCACGCTGAAATTGGCGTTGAGCCGGTAAGTATAAGGAATATGGACAAGCGCGGGCGCGAACGCTAATCTCCGGCTCACGATGAAAATTTCACTGCGCGTGGCGGTCATCGGAATGGGGCCGATTGGCAATCGCCACGCCGATTGTTACCGAGCTGATCCATTGGCAAGTCTTGTGGGTGTCTGCGATCTGCGGCCCGACCGCCGGGACGCTGCGGCAGCTAGGCTGGGTGTGCCCGCCTTTGCGGACGCGCCGGCAATGCTGGCCGCGCTAAAGCCGGATCTTTGCAGTGTCACGACCGGCGGTTACGAATATGGCAGTGATCATTGCCAGCCGACTTTGCAGGCATTGGAGGCGGGTTGCCACGTGCTCGGCGAGAAACCGATTTCCAACGAGATCCCGCAGGCTGAGCAGATGGTCGCCAAGGCCCACGAAAAACGACTGTGCTACGGCATTAATTTGAATCACCGGTTTACCCCCGCGGCGCGGCTGGCGAAACAATGGCTAGTGGAAGGGCGCCTCGGCCACCTGCTGTTCGTCAATATGGCGATGTGGATCAAGAATCCAGTGGAAAGCTCGCCGTACTTCCAGATCAAGGCGCTCCACCCGCACACGGTCGACGTGATGCGGTACTTCTGCGGCGATATCGAAGCGGTGCAATGTTTTGCGACCAAGGCCCCTGGCCGAACGATTTGGAGTACGGCGCACTTTAGCCTGCGGTTTAAGAATGGCGTTGTCGGCGGCTTAACCGGCAGTTACGACATCGAGCGCGGGCATCCGATGGAGCGCTGCGAGGTGGCCGGCACGGGCGGCCGCTTTGTGCTCGATGATATGTGGCGCGAAGCCACGCTCTATCCATCCGGCAACTTGGAGAAGACCGTTTATACCAATCCGGTCTTTGGCGGTTTCCGCGATTTTGAGGACACATTCCGCGACCGGCTCCACCAGTTCCTCGCCCAGGTCACAGTCGGCGTGCGACCCGAAGAAATTGATGGGAGCGGCGCTGACGGTTTGGCGGTGCAAAAAGTGCTGCAGGCCGCAATCGAGTCGTTGGAGACCAGCACCGTGGTGCCCGTTCACTAACGGGGCTGGTTGCGGTACGCGCGAGGGCTGACGCCCATTACACTGCGGAATTGCCGTGTGAAATAGTTGCTGTCGGTGAAACCGACGGCCTCGCTGACTTCTTTAATGCGCAAGGGTCCACGGCGGAGCAGTTGGGCGGCTTTGTCGATGCGCAGGCGGATCAGGTAGTCAATCGGCGATCGACCCATGATTTGCCGGAAGATGCGAAAAAGCGAAGTTGGCGAGAGATGGGCAATTTTGACAAGATCCGCCACTGTCAACGGCTCCGCAAAGTGCTGTTCCATGTACCCGAGCAGTTCGCTAATCTGTATGACTGGGCGCTCTTGTTCAACCGCGATTTTGGAGTAGGCGCGGGCGAGAAAGGCCACGATCTGCATGAAATGGGCAGTGGCGACGAATCGTGAGCCAGGCGCATTGACCCGCAACTCGGCTTCCAACTCGGCAATCAACTTGGCCAGCCGGCCCAATTCGTCCATCCCAAGCTTGAGTCGACTCTGAAAACGTTGGCGCTGCCGGAGGCGCGGTTCCACCTCGAATAACGCGTGATAGCCCGGCAGGGCGCCCAAGTCGGCGCGCGGGAGGCGGAGGTTTGCGGGATCGTACAGGATGTTGATAAGAGAAAGGTTCTTCACCTCGGGATAGCAGTGGCTCACGTCGCCAAGGAGGACAAACACGTCGCCGGTCGCAATCTCGTACACCTCGCGGCCGACTTCATGTTTGCCGTGACCGTCGAGAATCACCACTAACTCTTCAAAATCGTGTGTGTGTTGCTCCCGCGTCGCGCCATGTTGCGGGACCCGCATGGTGCGCAACCGAAAATGGGGATCCGGGAAATGATCGGCAATCTTCAGGTGGCTGACCGGCGATTTCGACATGGTAGTATCGTCCAGAATTTTGGCGGGATTGTCAAGGACAGCGGCCCGCCGCTTCGGTAGAGTCACGCCCCATTATGGCACTAAAAGTTGGCATTGTCGGAATGCGAGGGATCGGTGAGACCCACGCCAAAGCACACAGCACAGATCCGCTCGCGAAACTCGTCGCGGTTTGCGATGTGGTCAAGGAGCGCGCGGATAAGGCAGCCGCCCAGTATGGGGTGAAGGCTTATTACAGCCTTGCCGAACTATTGCGCCACGAGGAGCTCGATCTTGTGGATGTAACCACGGGCGGTCCCGAGAACGGCGGGTGGCATTTCGAGCCCACGATGGAGGCGCTCTCCGCCGGTAAGAACGTGCTGGTTGAGAAGCCCATCTCGAATGATATCCACGAAGCGCGCCAGATGGTGCGGCTGGCACAAGAAAAAGATGTGTATCTCGGCTGTAACCTGAATCATTTCTTTACGGAACCGGCCCGCCAAGCCCGCCAGTTGATGAACGACGACAAGATTGGCGAGCAGGTTTATTGTTTGCACCGGATGGGATTCATCGGCGGCGAACACGGCTACAAGTACAGCAGCGGCGGCAACCTCGATTTCCCTTACGGCCACCTCAAGGCGTTCCTTGCGCATCCCTTCAGTTTGATGCGCCATTTCTGCGGGGACGTCACGCATGTGCAGGCGTTTCTCGACCGGCCGAGTTACCGGCGGCACGCCGGCGATCCGCTGGTTTCGATTGTCAGTATTCATCTGCGATTCGAAAGTGGGGCCGTGGGCTACCTCTTCAGCCAGCGGGGCGATGCGACGATGGGTATGGGCGGCTGGTGGAGCTTTGAACTTGGCGGTACTAAGGGCACGTTCTGCATCGAAAACTGCGTCGAAAAACTTACCTATTATCCTGCACCCAGCCCCACCGACAAACTTGGCCTGGGCGAACAGCCGGCGCCGGTCGTCACCAATACCGGTGTCAAAGACTTCGGGGCGACCTTCCCGGCGCGGATTCATGCTTATTTGGAAGATGTGACCAGCCGCGTTCCCAAAGACAAGTTGCGCGCGAACGGGCGCGACGCGTTGGCCACGCTTGAGTACACCTTTGCCGCCATCGAGTCCTATGAGCAGGGCGGCGTTCTCGTGCGTCCGCACGCGCTGCCGCTCCTCAAACGCGATCCGCGGGCCCAGGCAGGTTCGCTATGAAACTGGGATTTAATTCAGTTCTGTTTGGTGGTCACGATTTGGCGGCGGCCTTCCACTACACCGCCGCCTGCGGCTACGACGGCATCGAAATCTCGGCGATCGACGGGATGAGCGAACACCTGGTATTGGAGCGGTGGCGGGACTACACCCCGCGCATCCGGGAGTTGGCGCGGCAAGCCAACTTGCCAATCTTGGCAATGGAACAGCCGTCACAAGACCCGGTCAAGATGGAGGCTGCGTTTCAGGCGGCCGTCGAGATTGGCTGTCCGATTATCAATTGCGGTCCGGGCGGCAAGAGCAATGATGAGGCGTCGCTGCAGCAGGCCATTGAGTCGCTTGGAAAACTTGCGGACCGAGCTGGCCACTACGGTGTCACGCTCTGCGTCAAGGCGCATGTCGGCGCCGCGATCTTCAACACGCCGACGACGCTCCGCGCGTTGCAGGCGATTACGGCAAAATCGTTTGGTCTCGATATGGACCCCAGCCACATTCATCGTGCCGGTGAGAATCCAGTCGAGGCGTTGGCTGCAGTCGTGACGCGCATCAATCACGTCCACATCCGCGACTGTAAAGGCCGGCAACAAAACCCAGGAACTCCCGAACTCCAAGCCAACGGGCGGGGTGACATCGATTTACTCGGCTACATCCGCGTCCTGCATCAGCATGGCTATACCGGCCCGGTGGATCTTGAGGTCATCGGCGCAAAAGCCTATGAGCTCCCCCGCTGCGTCGCCATTGCCGCCGAGGCGCGCGGCCACATGCAAGCCTGTCTGCAAGCCTGCGGCGCCCGATGACCATTCGCCTTGGTATTCTGGGGTTTGCGCACTCGCACGTGAATCTGTATTGCGCGGAGTGGCGCAAGACCGGCGCAGTACAACTGGTGGCCGGCTGGGATCATGATGTGGAACGTGCCGGTAAATCGTGTATCGAAGTTGCTGGTAGCGTCGCCGAGGTGCTGAAGCGTGTGGATGCCGTCGTCATTGCGGCGGAAACCTCGCGACATGCCGACCTCGTTGAACAGGCCGCTGCCGCCGGCAAGATGATCATCCTGCAAAAGCCAATCTCACTCACGTTAGGGGAGGCGGACCGGATTGTGGCGGCTGTCGACAAGGCCGGCGTGCCGTTCACCTTGGCGTGGCAGATGCGTGTGGATCCGCACAACATGCAAATCAAGTCACTGTTGGGGAGCGGCGAATTTGGGCGCGTTTTTATGATCCGCCGCCGGCACGGGTTGCCGTCGCAAACGTGGAAAGATTTCGACAAGACTTGGCATGTGCAACCGGCGCTGAACCGCGATCTGTTTGCGGATGATGCGGCGCATCCGTTGGACTTCCTGTACTGGCTGCGCGGGATGCCCGCGAGCCTCACCGCTGAGTTGAGCACGCTGCTCAATCCCACCATCCGCAACGACACCGGTATCGTGATTTTGCGTTATACAGATGGTTCGCTGGGGGAAGTATCTTGCAGTTTTGTGGCCTTGGCTGGCGAGAATGTGACTGAAATCATCTGTGAACACGGCGTGATTATCGAGAACTACGGGGATGTGCCGAGTTGCAACGTCCCCCGACCGCCGGGGGGTGGGGCACAGCTCAAATGGTATTTGCAGAAAACCGGTCACTGGACCGTTAGCGACTTGCCGGAAATTAAAAACCATGGTGAACGCCTGACCGGCTTGGCGGCGCCGCTGGCTGAATTTCTGGCAGGGCAGCGCCCGCCCCTTGCGACCGCGGCCGAGGGTCGCGATGTGTTGCGCCTAGTGCTCGCTTGCTACGATTCCGCCAACCAAGGAAAACGAATTAGTCTGAGTTAAACAAAGGAACAAATATGGCTACCAAAAAGAAACCCAATCTACTGATTTTTGGCATCGATAGTTTGCGGACGGATCACATGAGTCTGTTTGGCTATCCCCGGTTGACCACGCCGCACATGGACAAATTCGCGGCGCGCGGCGCAGCGTTTTCGAGTCTGATCAGTCCGTCCATTCCAACCTCGCCCGGCTACACTTCGATGTTTACCGGTTTGGATTGCTTCAGCAGCAACGTCGTGGCCCTCCGGCATGAAGGCGGACTCGACCCGCAGGTGCAGACGTTGGCTGAGATTCTTGGCGCCGCCGGCTATAATACGACGTGCGTTGGCTTCAGCGGCAACCCGGCCTCGCGCGGTTTCCAAAAGTACTTAGACTTCGCCGGCTGGGGTTCGTATGCCGAGGGGCGGAGTCCAAAGGCGGAAAACCTGAATGCGGTGACCTTGCCGGAACTGCAGCGACTAGCCGGTGACGATAAGCCATTCTTCCTGTTCCTCCGGCACATGGATCCGCACTCGCCGTATCTGCCGCCGCGCCCATTTGAACGGTTATTCTACGCCGCCGACGAATGCGACAAGAAAAACGAGTCACTCAAACCGGTGATGACCTTCAAGCCGTTCTGTGATTATTTTGCGAGCTGGTTTCCCCCGGATTGCACTGACAAAGATTACATCATCGCTCAGTACGACGGTGCGATTGCCTACATGGATGCCGCCATCGCTAACATTTTTGCCACGCTCGCACAGCTCGGGATCGAGGAAGAGACGCTAGTCGTCATTGATTCCGACCACGGCGAGACGCTCTACGACCATGATTGTTTTTTCGATCACCACGGTTTGTATGATTGCACGTTGCGCGTCCCGCTCGTATTCGTCTGGCCGGGTAAAGTCGCGGCCGGTCAGCGATTCGATGACATCTGCCAGATGAAAGATGTCACGCCGACCATTCTCGACCTGATTGGCATCAAGCCCGGTATCCGTTTCGATGGTCGGAGCCTGGTCCCGCTCATGGAGGGAAAGCCGCGGCCGGTGGAGCCGGAGTGCTACATCACGGAATGCACTTGGATGCGCAAGCACGGCTGGCGGACGCCGCAATGGAAGCTCATCCACGCGTTGGAGCCAGACTTCCACTTCAAGCCGGAGGTGGAGCTCTACGATCTCATTCGCGATCCAGGCGAGACCCACAACCTGGCGAAGAAAGAACCCGGTGTCGTCGCGATGCTCGAGGCGCGGATGCAGGCTTGGATTGCCAAGCGCGAAAAAGAAACCGGCCGAACAAACCCGATGCTGACCAATCTCAACTGGCATGGCTACAAGTGCGGTCCGTTCAAAACAGCGCAGCAAGCCTACGACACAATGCACATCGGCTCGCCCGGCGCGGCGCAGGCGTTGCAAGCAAAAGAACTCCAGACCCAGCGCGGCCAGCCGACGCTTTAGGCATTGCAATGCTGATCACTGTCATAGGTCGCGGTCATTCCGGCACTCGCGCCATGTCGCACACGCTCAGCGCGAGCGGCGTGTTCATGGGGGAGCCGCTCAATAATTCTGGCGACCTCATTCCACCCGAGGCAATGTACGAAGCCTGCCGGGTGATGGCTAAGCATGTTGTTTACCTCGGCCAAAACCGGTGGGACTTCAGCCGGCTCCACACTGTCCCAATTGACCTGGCATTCACGCGACTAATTGAGACTTACCTCGCGTCTGTCTCTCAAAGTCACGCGCCCCACAAAGGCTGGAAGATACCGGAGACCACTCTTGTATTTCCGTGGATCGTGCGGATGTTTCCGGAAATCCATTACATCTACTGGTTACGCGATCCGCGCGACTGCATCCTTGGAGAGCACGTGACCGATGACTTAGCTAGGTTTGGTATTCCATACGATAAGACCGACGACATCCGGCAGCGGCGCGCCATCAGTTGGGAGTATCAAGTCGAACTCGTCAAGGCGACGCCCAAGCCACGTCACTGGATGACGGTCCGGTTTGAGGATTTTGTGTTGGATCAGGAACGTACGCTGGCGCGACTGGAGAAATATCTCGGAATGCCACTGGCGCGCATCCCGGTCGATCCAACGCGTATTGGCCAGTGGAAAAGCGATACCGGTCGTCACGATTTCGACTTCTTCCGGGCCGACCTCATTGAGCACGGCTATCAGATAGGCTGACGAAATTATGTGTCGCAGCGAATCGGTTCGTGGTAAATAAATCGCGTCTTATGAAAGCAAAAATCATCGTTACCCCAAAGAAGTCCGTCCTTGATCCACAAGGCAAAACTGTGCAGCACGCGCTGGAATCGTTAGGATTCAAAGGCGTCAAGGAAGTGCGCATCGGTAAGTTCATCGAAGTTGAGCTAGCCGGCAGCAACAAGGTGGCGCTCAAGAAGAAACTCGACGAGGCCTGTCACAAGTTGCTCAGCAACCCGGTCATCGAAGATTACGAGTTCACAATCAAATGAAGTTTGGCATCATCCAATTTCCCGGCAGCAACTGCGACCAAGACGCCTACCACGTGCTGGCCAACGTTTTTGGTCAGCCGACCCGGTATGTTTGGCATAAAGATTCAGCGCTTGGCGATGTGGACTGCGTTGTCGTGCCGGGCGGATTCAGCTACGGCGATTACCTGCGGACCGGCGCCATCGCGCGGTTCTCACCGGCAATGAAAGCCGTCGCCGCCCACGCGAAAGCCGGCGGCCTCGTCATCGGCATCTGCAACGGGTTCCAAATCCTCTGTGAAGCGCAACTGTTACCGGGCGCATTGATCCGGAACAAAGGACTGAAATTCATCTGTGAACACGTGTCTGTGCGCGTTGAAACCAGCGACTCACCGTTCACCAACGCTTGCCGGGCCGGCCAAGTGCTCCGAATCCCGATTGCCCACGGCGAAGGTTGTTATTTTGCCGAACCCGCTGTGATTGCAGAGCTGGAACGCGACCACCGAGTGCTGGTTCGGTATTGCACAAAGGACGGCAAGATTACCACCGCCGCCAATCCGAATGGCTCGGTCAGCAATATTGCCGGTATCTGTAATGCCGGTCGCAATGTTTTCGGTTTGATGCCGCACCCCGAACGCGCTAGCGAAGCCGTGCTGGGCAGCGAAGATGGCCGGCCGATTTTCGAGTCGATCTTACGCGCCGCTGTGAACGCGTAAGTCAAAACAGGGAATTTTAGTTTTCCAGTGCGGCATTGTT